>CAZJIO010000048.1:7083-15561 GCA_964546035.1 uncultured Eubacteriales bacterium
TAAAAACGATATGATAAAAATCAGTAACTTCAATCGAAGTCTGTCCTGGAACCAATTGAATTTCTCTGTTCTCGCATCCTACCAAGCAAAATAGAACCATGAATAGCAGCAATATCTTTATCGGTTTTATCGCTTTCACAGGTTTCATCGCTACTTTACCTCTTTAATTCTCCTAGCAATCCTGTTATAATATGAGACAATAAAACTTAGGAGGATTCTGATGATTAAACATATTGTTATGTGGACCATTAAAGAAGATGAGGTTAAAGAAAGTGTACTGCCCCTTTTAAAAGAAAAATTAGAGGCACTTTCAGGGGAGATTGAAGTACTAAAAAAAATAGAAGTTGGATTTAATTATAAGGCATCTCCAGCAGCTTATGATGTTGTGCTTTATAGTGAATTTCTAACGAAAGAAGATCTGGAAGCGTATATCATCCACCCGGCTCATCAAGCTGTTGGGACCTATGTGAGAAGTGTTGTAAAAGACCGCGTTGTCGTTGATTACGAGGTCTAATACTTAAATCTGAAAGCAATACCAATGACAACCTTTAACTCAGGTTGTCATTTATTGTAAGCTGTTGATATAAAAAGATAAGAGCGTTTTTTGCTGCATTTGTCCTGATTTTTGATCTATTTCCACTTAAGTTTATTTTTTTAACCGTAACTTCGCCGTTTATAACGAGGGCTATATAAACAAGTCCAATAGGCTTATCTGGGGTGCCACCCGTCGGTCCGGCGATACCCGTAATAGAAAGTCCGATATCTGTCTTTGCTTTTTCACAAATTCCCATCGCCATTTCAATGGCAACCTCTTCACTCACTGCGCCGTATTTCTCCAAAGTCACTGAACTAACGCCTAAGTTTGTGCATTTTGATTCATTGCTATAAGTAATTGCGCCTTGAAGAAATGTTTCCGAAACGCCACTACAGTTGATCAGTGTACTCGCAATCAGACCTCCAGTACAGGATTCAGCTGTTGCTATGGTTTTGCCCTCTTTTATTAATTTTTCAACAATAACCTCTTCAAGTTCTTTTGCTTGTGTGGTATAGATATAGGCACCTAATCGATCTCTTACCTGCGTTTCATAGTCAGATATCATGATTTGGGCGGTTTCAAAACTATCTGCTTTTGCAGTAATTCTAAAGTGAACCTCTGACTGCTTTGCATAGGGCGCTATACTTGGATTGGTTTGGCCATCAATGATATCTTGAATGACTGTTGCCGCAGCACTTTCCCCAATCCCAACCATTCGCAATGTCTTGGAGTAGATTTGTGCATGAGATCTACTTTTGATTAAAGGTACCACAGATTCTTCAAACATGGGAATCAATTCATTCGGTGGACCTGGCAAGATGACAAAACTTATGCCATCTTGTTCAATATGAATGCCAGGTGCTGTCCCGTTATTGTTAATTAATACCGTTGCACCTTCAGGAATGAGCACTTGTTTTAAATTGTTAGGGGTCATTTGAACATTTCTATGGATAAAAAAGGCTTTTAGTTTATCTGCTTCAATTTTATCTTCATAAAGTTCTAGTTGAAGGGCTTTTGCAACTGTTTCTTTCGTAATATCATCACTCGTTGGTCCTAACCCACCTGAAAAGAGGATGAATTCACTCCGAGTCTTCGCTAAATTAATCAACTGCAACAAGCGTTCTTCATTATCACCAACAACTGTCTGGTAATAAACACTAACACCTAGCTCTGCCAATCTTCTACTTAAAAACTGAGCATTGGTCTTTAGAATATCTCCTAATAGCAATTCCGTACCGACACAAATGATTTCAGCTATCATACGCTCACACTCCTATTCATGAAAAACAGCAATGTTTTTGATGATGTATTCTAAAGCAGAAATCACTGTAAAAAGTGTTGCTGCACCAATGAGTACCAAGTTAACCACATTCATCCATTCAAATTGGAAATCAAATAGTAACACGATGATCATAATCATTGTTGTTGAGGTTTTTATTTTACCCCACCAGCTGGCTGCAATCACCTTACCATTGGTTGAGGCAACCAATCTAAAACCACTTATGATGAATTCTCTACTGATAATAATGATGACAACCCAAGCAGGAATAACAGCCACTTCTACAAAATAAATAAGTGCTGCTGCCACCAAGAGCTTATCTGCTAATGGGTCCATAAACTTCCCAAAATTGGTGACTAGGTTTCTTGATCTGGCGATGTAACCATCCAGCCAATCTGTTGCACTTGCCACAATAAATATAATGGCTGCAACGGTGTTTGCGCTATTTTCTGGAAATAGATACAATACGAGCAAAAAAAATGGAATCATTACCACACGTAACAACGTTAACTTATTCGCTAAGTTCATCAATAATGCCCCCTATCAAATCATATTCATTGGCTTCAGTAATCATAACCTGAACAATTTGTCCTGTTAGAAGTTCAAAAGGACATGTGAAGAATACAACGCCGTCTACATTTGGGGCGTCTTTATAAGATCTGCCACAATACACTTCATCGTCAGGGATATAACCTTCCACTATAACATCTAAAACGGAGTCAACCATTGCCAAATTTTTTGCTAAAGAGATACTTTGTTGTGCTGCCATCAGGGCGTCACGACGGTTCTCTTTGACGGACTCATCGATTTGATCCTTCATGAGGGCTGCTTTAGTCCCTTCTTCTAGGGAATAAGTAAAAACACCTAAACGATCAATTTTATAGTCCATAATAAATGCTTTTAATTCTTCAAATTGAGCATCCGTCTCGCCTGGAAATCCTACAATGAGAGAACTTCTAATACATATTTGAGGAATTGCAGATCTCAAGTCATTGATCACGCCGGATATGGTCTCTTTGTTGCTTTTTCTTGCCATATTTTTAAGGATCTCATCATTCACATGTTGAATCGGAATATCAATGTATTTCATCACCTTATCTTGTCTGGCAATCACATCGATTAACTCTTTTGTAATGTCTTCTGGATAACAATAGAGTAAACGGATCCATTCTAAACCCTCTATTTCACAGAGCTTTTCGATCAATTGGGGCAATTTCTTTTCTTTGTATAAATCAATACCGTATTTTGTGGTATCTTGTGCGACGAGGATGATTTCTTTTTTACCTTGTGCCACCAAATCTTTGGTTTCTTCAATGAGACTTTCCATCGTTCTACTTCTAACATCGCCTCTCAATTGAGGAATGATGCAATAAGTACAACGATTGTTACAGCCTTCTGCGATTTTCAAGTATGCAAAAGCCGAAGTTGTGCTGGTCATTCTTTTCACCTTAATTTGAGGCGTATGATTAATGTCCTTAAAGGATACGACTTTGTTATGAGATAAAGCCCCTTCAATGGCCTGAACAATTTCATCGTAATTAGAAGTTCCCAAAATACCATCTACTTCTGGCATTTCCTCCATCAATTCTTCTCTATAACGTTCTGTTAAACAGCCGACAACAATTAGGGCTTTACAGTTGCCAGTTTCCTTATAAGCAGCCATTTCTAGAATCGTTTCAATGCTTTCTTCTTTGGCATCGTGGATGAAACTACAGGTATTAACCACAATGATATCCGCTTCAGTCTCTTCTGAGGTAATGATATAACCGGCTTCGTTTACCAACCCTAACATCACTTCACTATCCACCAAATTCTTATCGCAACCTAAAGAAACAAAATATATTTTATGAGCCATTTTTTCCTCCAATTATGTGTTTCGTGCCGCTTTGACACAGTTTTTCATGAGCATGGTGATGGTCATTGGACCGACACCTCCGGGGACAGGCGTAATAGCAGATGCCACCTCGCTACAGGACGCAAAATCCACATCCCCGCATAAGCGACCATCTGACGTTCTATTGATACCCACATCAACAATAACAGCCCCTTCTTTAACAAAGACCTTTGTCACAAACTCTGCCTTACCAATTGCGGCAATAATGACATCAGCTCTTTTGCATTCTTGTTCTAAGTTCTGAGTTCTAGAATGACAAATGGTCACGGTGGCATTTTCTCGCAGTAAAAGTAAGGCAATGGGCTTGCCTACTATGTTGCTTCGGCCAATGACAACACAATGTTTGCCTTCTAAGGAAATATCAGATCTTTTTAGCATTTCAATAATACCAGCAGGTGTGCAAGAAACAAAACCATCTCTACCAATGCTTAAGTTACCGACACTTATCGGATGAAAGCCATCCACATCTTTAAGGGGATCAATGGCTAAGAGTATTTTTTCTTCATTAATTTGCTTTGGCAAAGGCAGTTGTACGAGGATACCATGAACATCGCTCTTTTCATTCAAATCCTTTACCAATTGGAGCAATGCTTCTTCAGTTGTTTCTTGTGGCATCTCATAGGATAAAGAACGGATTCCTACGTACTGACAAGCCGTTTTTTTGTTTTTAACATACACTTGAGAAGCTGGGTTTTCCCCTACTAAAATGACGGCTAAAGTAGGTTCAATGCCTGCTGCTTTTAGCCCTTCTACTTCTATTTTCATCCTTGATAAACATTGCTATTTTTTTTCCATCTATTATTGTTGCACTCACGGACGAGATCCTCCAATCTATTTTAAAATAAACCTGTAATTTTACCCTCAGCATCTATGTCTATGGACTCTGCCGCTGGTCTCTTAGGTAGTCCTGGCATTGTCATAACGTCACCAGTGATGACAACGATGAATCCTGCCCCAGCTGAAACGCGTACTTCACTCACAGAAATTTCAAAATCCTTTGGTCTGCCTAATAAAGCGGGATTATCTGAAAGTGAGTATTGGGTTTTAGCGATACAAATCGGTAAATCGCTTAAACCTATCTCGCCTATCTTCTTAATGATCTTATTCGCACCACTGCTATACTTGACAGTGGTGGCGCCATATATTTTAGATGCTATAGCGAATATTTTGTCCTTTATTGGGGCTTCAAGTTCATAAAGTGGTTTAAAGTGACTCTCTTTATTTTCTAAAGTTTCTAGAACCTTCTTTGCAAGCTCAATACCACCGAGTCCACCCTTTTCCCAAACCTCAGATAAAGCGAAGTCACACCCTAAGTCTTCACAGGTTTTTTTGACAAATTCAATTTCTGCAGGGGTATCCGTTGTAAAGGAATTCAGTGTCACAACGACTGGAACGCCATATAAATGTAAGTTTTCAATGTGTTTTTCTAAGTTAACAAAGCCACTCTTGAGGGCTTCTAAATTTTCATCACTCAGTTGGGTCTTAAGAACACCGCCGTTGTATTTCAAGGCGCGAATGGTCGCTACAAGTACAACTGCGTCAGGTTTTAAACCGGCTTTTCTGCATTTGATGTCAAGAAATTTCTCAGCACCCAGATCAGCACCAAAACCCGCTTCAGTAATAACAAGATCTGAAAGCTTTAATGCATATTGAGTCGCTCTTATACTGTTACAGCCATGGGCAATATTTGCAAAAGGTCCTCCATGCATAATAGCCGGTGTGTTTTCTAAGGTTTGAACCAGATTTGGCTTAATAGCATCCTTAAGCAACGAGGCCATTGCGCCTTCAGCTTTTAAATCATGAGCCGTGATCGGATTTCCCTCATAGGAGTACGCTACTATGATTTGTCCCAAATGCTTTTTAAGTTCTTGAAGATCTTTGGACAGACAAAGAATGGCCATCACTTCTGAGGCAACAGAAATCATAAAACCATCTTCCCTTGGTACACCTTGTAATTTGCCACCTAAACCAACAATAATATGTCTGAGGGCTCGATCATTCATATCGACAACACGTTTCCAAACGATTTGTCTTGGATCTATACCTAACACATTACCCTGTTGTAAATGATTATCCAGTAGCGCAGATAATAGATTATGGGCAATGCTTACGGCATGAATATCTCCTGTAAAATGCAGGTTAATATCTTCCATTGGTACAACCTGAGCATAACCACCACCTGCTGCGCCCCCTTTAACACCCATACACGGGCCTAATGAAGGTTCTCTTAAGGCAATCATCGCCTTAACCCCTAACTGTCCAAACGCTTGACCAAGTCCAACGGTTGTAGTGGTTTTGCCTTCTCCAGCTGGCGTAGGGTTAATTGCAGTCACTAATACCAGTTTTCCATCAGGACGATCCTTAATTTTTTCCCATAGTTCATCTGTTAATTTAGCCTTATACTTGCCATAATATTCAAGATCATCCTCCGAAATATTCAGTTGTCCTGCTATTTCAAGAATGTGCTTTAATTTTCCTTCGTTTGCAATTTGAATGTCTGTTTTCACTTACGCTTCCTCCGATATGTTTTTTGATCCAATTTGTTTATTAAAATTCAAAATCATCTGCTTCTTCATCTGCGGCGATTTCATCCGTAATTGGCATACCACTTTCTTGCTTTAATTGATGATAAGCTTCTTGAGTTAAATGCACTTTTCTTGGCTTGCTGCCTTCTTCTGGCCCAACAAAGCCTGCGTCATGGAGTTGATCGATGATTCTTGCAGCCCGGTTATATCCTACTCTAAAGCGTCGTTGAATCATAGAAGCCGATGCCTTTTGGCTGCTGATCACCAGTTCTAAGGCTTCTTCAAACAAGCTATCTGTGTCTCCATCCTCAGGTTTTTCTTTATCACCACTCACTTTAGTATCCTTTGAAATTTGGTCCATAATGTTTTTATTATATTCAGCCTTTTGACTCGCCTTTAGAAAATCAACAACCCGCTCTACTTCCTTATCTGAAATAAAGGAACCCTGTACCCGAATTGGCTTAGACATGCCCATTGGAAAATAGAGCATATCCCCCTTACCTACTAGCTTTTCAGCACCATTCATATCTATGATGGTTCTTGAATCAATTCCTGAGGAGACAGCGAAAGCTATTCTTGATGGAATATTGGCTTTTATTAAACCAGTGATAACATCAACGGATGGCCGTTGAGTCGCTAAAATTAAATGTATCCCTGCGGCTCTTGCCATTTGAGCTAGACGACAGATGGCGTCTTCTACTTCTTTAGAAGCAACCTGCATAAGATCCGCTAACTCATCGACAATAATAACAATCTGTGGTAACTTATTTAGTTCTCCTGTTTCTTCAACCATGCGATTATAGCCTGCAAGATCTCTCACATTTGAGTTTGCAAACAGTTGATACCGTTCAGACATTTCCTGTACAGCCCAATAGAGTGCCCCAGCTGCCTTTTTAGGATCCGTAACAACCGGAATTAACAAGTGAGGAATACCATTATATACTTTCAACTCTACGACTTTTGGATCAATCATTAAGAGTTTGACTTCATTTGGACTTGCTTTAAATAAAATACTTGTAATAAGCGTGTTAATACAAACGCTCTTACCAGAACCCGTGGAACCAGAAATTAACATATGTGGCATTTTAGCGATATCCGCTATAATCGTCTCACCACTGATGTCTTTACCCAAGGCAAACCCTATTTTAGATGGGAATTTTCTAAACTCAGGCGTATCGAGTACTTCTTTTATAAAGACAGAGCTGACCTCTTTGTTTGGCACCTCAATACCAATAAGAGATTTACATGGGATAGGCGCTTCCATTCTAATCCCAGAAGCCGCAAGATTAAGTGCGATGTCATCAGATAGATTAACAATACGGCTAACTTTTACCCCTTGTTCAGGCTGTAATTCATATCTGGTCACACTAGGACCGCAACTGATATTAATAACTTTAGCTTGTACACCAAAACTTTCAAGTGTTTTCTCTAGTTTTTCAGCATTCTTTTGGAGGGCCTCTTTAGATCCTCTCACGCCGGCAAAGGGGTTGTCTTGAAGCAGTTGTAACGGCGGAAATTCATAAAGACTTTTGTTGATAGGTAAGCTCATTTCCTTCTTAACAAATTCAGGATCGATGACTTCTTGTTTTTCAGCCATGGCAGCTTTTTTGTCTTTAAAAAAGGAGATTTGAACGCTGTCTTTTATCGGTAGTGGTGTTATGCCTACAACAGCTTTAGCCTCTTCCTCAATGACTTCTAAGGGATTGAAGTCCTCTTCAATAGATTCTTCCGGTACACCTTCTATAACTGCCTCAGAAGGTCGACCATCTTGTTCAAAGAGGGTCGATTTTTTCAATAGATTTTCACGTTCTCTTGTCACTTTTTCTTGTTTTTCTTGCTTTTCAATATTCTTTAAATAAATATCTGTTTCTTCATCTTTTTGATCTCTCTTAATTTGTAGTTGTTCATTCCTTTGTTGGAGCACATCTTTTGTTTTTTCATAAGTCTTGCGACTTGACTGATGTATAAACAAACCTATTTTCTTTATGATATTGAAAAAAGACTGCTCAGTAAGCAAGATTAATAAGGACAAATTAATCAAGACTAAAATAATGATGCTCCCAATTTTACCAAGTAACAACGCAATAAGATCTCCAAAAAACCCACCAATGAAGCCACCGCCTATATGTTCTTTAGAAGATATGGAAAAATACATCATTAAAGTAGGGAAAAAGACTTTTTTCCCCATTAATTCTCCACCCATTTGAGAGCGATCAATATAAGTAATGTGCGCAAATGTAGCAAT
>CAZJIO010000048.1:15576-16927 GCA_964546035.1 uncultured Eubacteriales bacterium
TAGCAATAGCCATAACCCACATAAAAAGCAAAATCAACTTATGATTGAGCCTTTGGTTATTTTTGTTAAAGATCTTTAAAAATGACGCAATAAAAAACAAAGCTGGTAGGAGATAAGCGCCTATACCTAAAACACCAAAAAATAGCTTTTGGATAAAATTACCGACAACGCCTCCCAGACTAAAATAAATGCTTAAAATTAAAAACAAAGATAAAGCAATAAAACACATCATCACTATTTCATAATTTAAATGAATGCCATGATCAGTTGGTTTACTCACTTGTTTTCTTTTTGTATACTTTCTTTTAGGAGCACCATTTTGAGGCGTTTTCTTTTGAGCTTGTGATCTTGTTCCATTCGTTTTGCTATACGCCATTTCAATTCCCCCATTATTTTATACGAAAAACCCCATAACCACATAGCATACCTTCCAGTAGGCATATTGATTATATTCTAACCGTTTTTTACCATTTTTTCAAGTTATTATTTCATTTGCACTTCAGCCTATCTTTACAATAAAAAAAGACTAGGTTGTCTAGTCTTTCATTGTACTTCTTTTGGTTCAGTTTGTTTGATCAATTCATATATTTTCTTAATGGCTTCTTTTGCACCACCAATTTCATTGATAATCCCTAAATCTACAGCTTCTTGTCCTACAATGATGGTCCCTACATCCTTTGAAAGTTGGTTTCTATTCAACATCAGCTCTCTCAGCTTATCGTGAGAAATTTGAGAGTTTTTAGTGACAAAATCAATGATCCGTTCTTGCATTTTCTCTAAATACTCAAAGGTTTGAGAGTCACCGATGACGGTTCCATTCATTCTAATGGGATGAATGGTCATCGTAGCACTTGAAACAATATAGGAATAATTTGAAGCAACCGCTAAGGGAACACCGATGGAATGACCTCCTCCCAGCACTAAAGAAACCGTTGGCTTGCTCAGTGAAGCAATCATTTCAGCTATTGCTAGACCAGCTTCCACATCCCCCCCAACTGTATTGATGAGAATGAGTATGCCATTGATGGCCTCATCTTCTTCAATAGCAGCAAGCTGGGGTAATAAATGTTCATATTTAGTCGTTTTGTTTTGTGCCGGCAAACAAACATGACCTTCAACTTGTCCTATGATGGTCAAGCAGTGGATCCTTTTGTTGAGTTTGGTATTTTCAATGATGGTTTGACCGTACTGCAAAACAGGATCTTTGGAAAGAGTGCTATCTTTTTCCGCTTCTTCTATATCAATTTTTACAGGTTCAGCTAGGTTAGAAAACTCCTCTTTAGTATTTTCTATCAATCTATCGCCTCCTATGTAGCTTTTTTTTACACTTATCCTATTATGCGTAAAGAGC
>CAZJIO010000048.1:16957-27327 GCA_964546035.1 uncultured Eubacteriales bacterium
CAAAACGGATTAGAACAGGCTGAATTTGCTTGTTGTTGAGTGCCTCTATAAGTGTATCGTAAATGCGATCCATTTCTGCGACTAAGGAATTTTTTTTCTTTATATAGTCATCTTGCCCGAAGGGGACAAAATAGACATGATGGGTATTAAATAAGGTGCCTAAATTTTTTAAATTAAGGCCTAAACCATCGTTTGAAGCAATTGCTAAGATGACAGGTCTATTGTTCCTAAGAGAGGCCTTAATAGCCATTAAAACCGCTGTATCCGTTATCCCTGTAGCCATCTTTGCTAAGGTATTTCCGGTACAAGGTGCTACAATCAGTGCATCATATGGATCTTGAGGGCCAATGAGCTCAGTTTCATTAATTTTTGTCTGCATCTTATGACCTGTGATGTTTTCAAATTTGTCTATAAATACCTGTGCTTCCCCAAACCTTGTATCCATTGTCGCTGCATGTTCAGACATGATTGGAAAAACTTCAGCACCTTCATCTATTAACTTTTGAATCGGAACAAACATTTTACCAAGGGTACAAAATGACCCGCAAAGTGCATAACCAATTTTCATATTTTTTAAAGTTTCCATTACCCATTCTCTCCCGTTACATTGATAATCAAATCGTTTAATAGTTCGCTAATAATAACACCTGCGGTTCTAGGAGAAAATCTTCCAGGAATGCCTCTCATTTTGATAAACTGATCGCCTTCCCAACTATAGGCTTCTGTAATATCAATAAAAAGCATTTTAGAATTCACTTCTTCCTGAGAAATAACGACCTTAGGTATGGTGTTAATTGTATAATCATATTTTTTTAGAGGATCAATTTCAACACATTTATAGCCGTCTGAGGCGACCGCTCTTTTCTCCAAATTGTTTTCTGTATATATATCAACCGAACCACCTAGGCACTTAATACTTTGAGCGATTCTTTTACCACAGTAACCATAACCTAAGACCAGTGCATGGCTGTTATGAATTGTTCCATTTAACTTGATGACCAGCTCAGAGAGTACACCTTCGGCTGTGGGAATGGCGTTCATTAATTTAAAAGTTTCAAGGGCCGTAATATCAATTAATTTTGCACCTAATTCCTTAATTCTTCTCGTTTCTGTTAATGAAAAGGGTCCACCAATAATGAGATGTGCCTTTGTTATATGACTTAAAAAAGCGTCAATAGATATCTCTTCAAAGAAATACCGCGCAAAAATGTTTTTTTGATCTCTACTAAAAGGAATAGGAACAAAAATGATTTCACTTTCTAAAAACAAAACATTTAGATTGTGACATTTAATCACTTCATCCCCATCTTGAATACTTTCATTTGCATAAAAGACAATTGGCATTTGCAATGCATCTGCCAAATATTTTTGCCTTAAATCGCCACCAATAATTCCTACTGTCTTTCTCATCATCTTTCCAGCAGACTTTTTGCAAGTTCTTAATATAATCTATGTGGGACAGCTTGATAATGTGCTATATAAAAGCTTAAAGAAAAACCGCTCAGATCTCAATGATCTGAAGCGGCTTGGTTTTATTGAATCGTAACGGCATGTGCATTACCATTTCTTTCAATCCATATGAGTTTACCCTCTGAATAAATGGGTGTTCCTGCAATCATAATTTCCTTGCTGTTTTTTTGCTTTTGATTTAACGGAAGCTCGTACCATTGTCTAGCAATGAGGTTCTCATGATTAAACAGCGTTACTTGATAATCATCGTATAAAAGATAGTGGCCAGCATCATCGCATACAACCATGTTTTGACTGTCTTTGAGTCCCTTAATACGCTGTTCAAGGGGCAACACTTTGTAAGTGAATTCTGTGGTGTCAAACATGTAAGCAGATTGTTGCATGCCATCGTACATGTAAAAGGTAACCAGATTATTCACTTTCTTATAATACGAACCCTCCATCAAATGGTTATGCTCAAAAAGTTTTAAGTAAGTGATTGGATGAAGTTCAGCTAAGTTATATGAATATTTTTGTATATCCTTCTGATTAAATACAAGCAGTCCGCCTTCATCGTAATAAAGAAACTCAGCTTGTGTCAAATCATAAGACCCTTCAATTCTTTCTAAACGATCATTTTGATAAAGGAATACGGTTTTGTTTTTCAGAAAAGCACATTGGTTTCCTGGCAACAAGGCATAAAAATTATTGCCTAAAGTATCTAGTATGACTTCTTTGTAATCCCTATCATATAGGGTTTGAAGGGTATTATCGGTCATCAGTACCGAACGATCATTTAACTCTAAATTTAGAAATTCTTGATCGACTGTTTCATCGATGTTGTAATCATACACTTTCTTGCCAGTGCTTAAGTTGATGACACTGAATCCCTTATTACCCGCCTTAGTCAATACAATGGTGTGATCAGACCATACTTTATAACTCAAATAAAGATCGGCATATGCTTTTTCCCAAATAACCTGTCCATCTTCGGTGGCAATCATGAGGAGTTTTGAGGTTTCTTTTTCGTCTGTTTTCAATACAAACATTTCTAACGGATCTTCTGATTGAATCAACGCCTTGACAACATAGCTCTCATCATTTTTTATATAGGAATTATCCCATGCAAATTGTATATGCCTATTATGTATAGAATCAATAACAATGACCAGTACAGGTATAGAGGTCAATAGTGTGATCAATCCTACTATCAAAAAGACCCTCTTTGTTTTTCCAATAGTCATTAACTAAAGCTGACCAGCCACTTCTTTTGGAACTAAAAAAGTGGTAAGAGATGCTTCCCATTAAATAGGTTATTGAAATACCAAGCAGTAAAATAATGACCGTGATGAGAATTCTACCCTCTCTTAATGTATAAGAAGGTATGCTTAAAGATATTGGGAACATAATCGAGAGGGTCATCACTTGAACAATAAAGATAATTGGCATAATAGAATAATGATGTCTGTCATTATGGGCTTCACCCGTAACGACATGTAAAATATAGGCTAATGAGCCTTGCATAATGCTTAAGCATAAGAAAAACAAATACTTATTATTACCGAGGGAGAATGCCATTTTATGATACAAAGATACGGTCTCTGTGGACCTCACAAAGGAACTGATGTCTGCATAAGGGGTATAAAAAGGATAAATCGTAAGCAAAATCATCAATGGAATAAAAAACCATCTAAAATACTTGCCCATTTTACCCGTTAGTCTTGCTAAATTCTCTAGAATCCAGAACATAAAAATTGCTAAACCAATATAAAAAGATATTTTAAACCCATTCTCATACATATCACTGGGTATTGGAAAAGGGCTGACTTGAGATGTCCATAAGACAACAACCGCAACAAAATAGGCTGTTAGATAATAGGCATTTATTTTAGCATTTCTTCTGCCAAAGGATAAAGAGGATGCGATAAGAAGCGGATCTTCATGGAGGGTTTTAATATCAAACCCAAACTTTTTCAAGAGTATTTTTTGAATGGATTTTAAGATATCATATAAAACAATGAGTTTGGTCATAATAGCTTGAGAAAATCCTAATAACAGAATGAGTGGAATAGATATTCGAAAAGCCAATCTTCTTATTTTTTCCTGACGTAAATAGCGTATGGCATTTATGAGTATAAGAATTGCTGGAATCAACAAAAGAACACCATCAATTAAGGCTTCTAAGGCTAAATTGATTTCACCTTGCACCGTATAGATGTAATTGAACTCACCCCAATAAACGGATTGAACATAAAATATAATTAAGGATAAACCCAAAACAATTAAACCAATAGCAAAGGTAATGGCTTTCTTTTCGGCTTTAATTATATACTTTTCTGTTTCAAGGGCTTTACTTGACATTGTAATAGCTGTGCTAAATAACACAACGATATTGGAAGCAAAAATCAAATGTGATATAAGGGGTATTGAAATGAAATCTCTCAACAATAAAAATACAATAGAAGTTTCATCTGCCATTAAACCCACTTCGACGAAAATCCAAAGTAAAACAAAGCATTTTGAGCACAGAATCACTTTCTGCCATACCAAATCTTCAGAATTTTTAATGGCCATCTTGTGAATATTAAAGTGTATAGAGCTATAAACCAAAACCCAGAAAATAAAAGTGCATCTACAACAAATTTCATTCCATTAATCGCTCCTTAACCCTTATTTCCTGTATGACCAAATCCGCCAGCACCACGCCCGCTCTCTTCAAGGGTTTCAACGACTTCCCATTGAATTTGTTCGATTTTATTAATCACCATTTGAGCGATACGTTCCCCTCTTTTAATCACAAAATCTTCTGTACCTACATTAAGCATAATGATTTTTATTTCTCCTCGGTAATCAGCATCTACTGTGCCGGGAGAATTGACTAGGGTTATCCCGTGTTTCAATGCAAGTCCACTACGAGGTCTTATTTGAGCCTCAAACCCATCGGGAAGGGCTATCTTAATACCTGTTGATATGAGCTTGATTTCACCTTTATGAAGGGTTTCATCTGCTTCAACACAGGCATATAAATCCATACCCGCTGCTTGATCGCTCATATATTTAGGAATAGGTAAATCTTTTCCTTCTATTGTTTGTTCTATAAAAACATTTATTTTTGACATAGTTCTTTTATCCTTTCTAAATTAATCTCTTCAATGTTTCCGACGATTGAAGCACTCATTTTTTGATAATCAAAAACTTTCTTAGTAAAAGCTACCAATGCCTCGATAGAAACTTGGTTAATGCCTTCAATGATTTCATCTTGTGATTTGATTTTACCCATAATCAATTGAGATTTACCATAATTAGTCATTCGTGAATTCATACTTTCTAGACCAATAATGAGGTTGCTTTTTATCTGTTCTTTCGTCCTTAGCAATTCTTTTTCATTAAAACCGTTTAATAATAACTTGTCCAGTTCTTCAATGATGCTGATAATAACCACTTCAATCTGCAACGGGTTAGCAGCTGCATAGATATTAAAGAGCCCCTCATATTTATAGGATTCCGGAAAAGAATATATGGAATAAGCCAAACCCTTTTCCTCGCGTATACTTTGGAATAAGCGAGAATTGAGTCCACCACCAACAATTGTGTTCAGTACAGATAACACATAAACTTGGTCCGAGTCATAGGAAATGCAAGGAAAGGATAAACAGATATGTGCTTGTTCAATATCTTTATCGCGATGGGCAAAAGCCTTGTGATAACGATTATTATCCATTCTTACAAGTGGCGATTTCTCACTAATATCACCTAACTTCTCGTTAAGTTGTTCTAAGACTTCGTCAAAATTCATTTTTCCTACAACAGAAATCACCATATTCTCGGCTACATAATGTTTTTCTAAATAAGTCATTAAATCTTGTCTTGTGAAATTCTTTACATTTTCTTCTGTCCCCAAAATATTATAACCTAAAGAAGCACCTTGCCAAACCGCATTTTCAAGGCTATCCATGACGATATCCTCCGGCGAATCTTCACACATGCTGATTTCTTCTAAGATGACACCTTTTTCTTTTTCAATTTCTTCTTCACTGAATTTTGAACAACAAACCATATCCGCTAAGACATCTAGAGCTACACCAAAATGGTTGTCTAAAACATGAGCATAATAGCACATATATTCTTTTGAAGTAAAGGCGTTAATGCGTCCGCCTACCTCTGCCATTTCCTCAGCAATGTCTCTTGCTGATCTTCTCTGTGTTCCTTTGAACAACATATGCTCAATAAAATGAGAGATTCCGTTTGTCTTTTCGTCCTCATCTATAGAGCCGTTTTTAATCCAAATACCAATTGAGATGGTCCTTACAAAATCGTTTTCTTCTCCAACAACGGATAATCCATTTTTTAAGCAAGCTTTTTTAACCATGAAAATTCCTCATTTTTCTTTTTTTTAGAAACAAAACACAAACATATTGTTTGTGTTTTGTTGGAATTTAATAAATTTAATTTAAGAAGATTAGTCTTCAAGTAATGCTTTTCTAGATAAGTTAATTCGGCCTTGTTGATCAATTTCCATTACTTTAACCATGATTTCATCGCCAACATTTACAACATCTTCTACTCTGTTGACACGTTCTTTAGCTAATTTAGAAATATGAACCAAACCATCTTTACCAGGTACCAATTCGACAAATGCGCCAAATGCGGTTACACGAACCACTTTACCTGTATAAATCGAACCAACCTCTACACCATTGGCAATCACTTCTATAATGCGAAGTGCCTCGTTAACCTTAGCAATGTTTTGTCCACAAACAAATACTCTACCATCATCTTCGATGTCGATTTTAACGCCAGTATCTTCAATAATTTTATTGATGACCTTACCTCTAGAACCAATAACCTCACTGATTTTTTCAGGATTGATGGTCATTTGAATGATTTTAGGCGCTGTTTCTGCAAGTTGTGTTCTTGGTTTATCAATTGCCTTAAGCATTACTTCATCTAAAATATAAAGTCTAGATTTTCTCGTGTTATAAATCGCTTTTTCAATGATTTCTTGAGTTAATCCTTTAATTTTCATATCTACTTGAATAGCTGTAATCCCTTTTTGGGTACCAGCCACTTTAAAGTCCATATCTCCGAAGAAATCTTCAAGACCTTGGATATCTGTAAGTAGTACGTATTCACTTTCATCTTCATTGGTTACAAGTCCACAAGAAATACCCGCAACTGGCGCCTTGATTGGCACACCAGCAGCCATTAAGGATAACGTACTTGCACAAATACTCCCTTGTGAAGTGGATCCATTAGAACTTAATACTTCTGACACCAAACGAAGGGCATAAGGAAATTCTGCTTCTGTTGGTAATACAGGAATCAAAGCTCTTTCGGCCAAAGCACCATGTCCAATTTCTCTACGTCCAGGTCCTCTAGACATTCTTGTTTCTCCTACAGAATAGGAAGGGAAATTATAGTGGTGAATGTATCTTTTTGAAGTCTCTAATTCATCAAGTCCATCTAAATGTTGGGCTTCTGAAAGAGGTCCTAGTGTTGTAACTGTTAGAACTTGTGTTTGTCCACGACTAAAAAGTCCTGTACCATGAGACTTTGGTAATATATCTACTTCAGCCGTTAATTTTCTAATTTCATCTAATGCACGACCATCAGGTCTTTTGTTATCGACAAGAATCATTTTTCTAACGGTGTTTTTTTCGAATTTGTAAAGGGCTTCCTCTAAAAACGGTAACCATTCTTCGTTGGTTTCTTTAAATTTCGCTTCTACTTCAGCTTTGATTAAAGAAATATTTGTTTCTCTTTCTTGCTTAACATCTGTAAATACTGCTGTTTCCATACGTTCATTACCAATGAATTCAACAAGAGCACTGTAGACTTCTTTTGGCACAGAAGTGGATTCGTAAGTGTGTTTTGGCTTGCCTTCTTTTTCGACAATCGTTTCAATCCACTTAACTATTTTTTGATTCATTTCATGAGCTTTTGCAATGGCTTTTAGAATGATTTCTTCTGGAATTTCATTTGCGCCTGCTTCAATCATAATAACTTTATCTTTTGTAGAAGCAACGGTCATAACCATTTCACTAATTTCTCTTTGATCATGGGTTGGATTAATGATAATTTCACCATTCGCATATCCCATAATAACAGATGCAAGAGGACCTTCAAAAGGAATATCTGAAATGGACAGTGCTACTGAAGTACCGATCATTGCCGCAATCTCAGGTTGGCAATCATTGTCTACTGACATGACTGTATTCACTACAGCACAATCATTGCGGTAATCATTTGGGAATAATGGACGAATTGGACGGTCAATGACTCTAGATGTTAATATAGCGTTCTCAGTAGGTCTTCCTTCTCTTTTTACAAAACCTCCAGGAATTTTACCTACTGCATACATTCTTTCTTCATAATCAACACTCAACGGGAAGAAATCAATACCCGCTCTTGGTTTTAGTGATGCTGTAGCTGCTGATAATACAACCGTATCACCATATTTTACTAAAGCTGCACCATTTGCTTGTTCTGCAACTTTGCCGATTTCAACGCTTAACGTTCTTCCAGCAAGTTCCATTGAATACACTCTTGACATAATAATCTCCTTTCAATTTGGCGCCTAGCTATTCCTTAGTCGTTAGTTTTTATTTTCCTTTCTAAGTCAAAAATGACACCCTAAGAACGATAAAAACTAATGACTAAAGCTAAAAATAACCAGGCAAGTTCTACTACTTTACTTTTGTAAAACTATAGAGCGGAAAAACTTCCGCTCTATCAGTGTTATCTTCTTAATGAAAGTTCTGCAATTAAGTTACGATAAGATTCAATATCATTGTTTTTAAGATATTGTAACAAACCTCTTCTTTGACCAACCATCATTAATAAACCTCTTCTAGAGTGATGATCTTTTTTGTGCATTTTTAAATGCTCTGTCAAATGATTGATTCTAAACGTTAATAATGCAATTTGTACTTCAGGAGATCCTGTGTCTTTTTCGTTTCTCCCGTGTTTGTTAATAATTTCTTGTTTTGTAGCTTTGTCCATAACCATGGGGCTACCTCCTATGTTTATAATTTTAATGCCAGTTGCTAAGATGCGGTTGGAGTATCCAACATCTGAGTAACGGCTACTTCCACAAAATACTCTAACATATATTGTATTTTTTGTAAACCCTTATTTGGTTTAGAATATAAATTCGACACAATACGGTTATACAATATAACGTCCAAGATCCTCTTGGAAATTCGCAATCATCAATTCGAAAACATTGATTTGCTCTGTTAACTCTTTAATTTGTTCGACATACATCGTAACATTGGAGCTTGCTTCTTCAGAAGCAGCTGAATTTTCTTCTGCAATTGCCGCTAACCCTTCCATTTTGTTAAACAAACCAGAAATCGAATCAGATTCTTCTTTTAACCTTTGAGAGGTTTGAATCATTTGATCAGAAACAACTTTAATGCGTTTGTTGGATTTGTTTGACGTTACAACAGCTACAGATAGATTAGCATTTTCTTTTTCAAGTACGACATATTGTGAATCAATACCACCCACAACCCCTTGAATTCTAGTGATGAAATCTGTTAGACTAGCTCTAATTTTCTGAACAGCACTATTGGTCTCTTCTGAGAGCTTTCTAACTTCATCAGCAACCACGGCAAACCCTTTTCCTGCTTCACCTGCTCTAGCCGCCTCGATAGATGCATTTAAAGCTAATAAATTGGTTTGTGTTGATATTGCTGAAACCAATGAAACGATATTGGTTATATTTTGTGCCTTTTCTTGTAATTCAATTCCACTACTTCTAATATCACTAAATTGTTTCAACACCATATTAATTTCACCGGCAGTCGTTTCAACATTTGAAAAACTGACTTCGATTTTGGAAACGGCATCCTCGATGAGCGTTTTGTTATTTTGTTCTTCGTCGGAGATAACGGATAGATGCTGTATATTGTCATTTAAGACATAGATGACCTTTTCTGTATCTTCCGCTTGTGTTGTCGCAGCTACCGCAACTTCATTAATAATGTTTGAAATATCATCGGATGTACCATGCATTTCACCTGCAATTTTAGATACCGAACGATTAAACGTGTACATTTCATCCACGATGGCATTAAATCCAATAAAGTCTTTTTGAACGGTTTCTTTAACAGCATTTAATTCACTCATCATTTTTTCGTATTCATCGCCTGTTTTGATATTAATCAATTCGGCAAAGTTTTTTTGTCTCAAGTTGCCAAGTTCTTTAAGGATGAGTTTCGAAGGCGCATGAACCAATTGGGTTGAAATGAGGGTAGATATCAAAGTAACACCCGCAACAATTCCAACCTTTATAGGATCTTGTACGATTGCAAAGGTTGCTCCGCCCACTACAACGGTATTGAATAAAGTCACTTTAAGAGCAGTGCTTTTAATAAAGCCTAGAGATAACAGTTTGTTAAACACAAAGGTTTTTTTGTACTGAATATTTTTCTCAAAGGTCAGTTTGAGCTTCATTTCTGTTGATTCAGATGCCATGACATCTATTTTTATGGTTTCTTTAAAATAACGGGCTACGCCGACAATTATACCTTGGAAATAATCCTTTAATCCCCGTTTGGATCGATAGGTGAAATAGGCTTCTGTAGAAGAAATAGCTTCCATATCAAGAACCGGAGGTCTGGAACCTGGCAACCTTTTCACAACAATGGCGTGGACATCATTCATAGATTTGAGAAATTGATAAGCTGTCTCATGTCTAAAAAACCCAGGGTAACTTTCACTGAATGTGATAATATTTTCTTGTCCTAGGCGATTCCACATCTGTGCTATATCAATTTTAGCTTTTGAGGCAATTAATTCTACTAAACCAACGGCTAATTTGTCCTCAACATCCTCAAAAGGTGAAAAAACCTTATCCGTTGATAACCCCTTGCTCATTAACGCCTCATTTACAATATCATTTCCGTATAATTTTC
>CAZJIO010000049.1:0-1400 GCA_964546035.1 uncultured Eubacteriales bacterium
TAACACCATTTTCTTTAATCTTTAAAGTACAGTCTTTAACAACTTCTTTTAGACGTTCTTCGCTGGCAACAGCTACCTTACTGGACCCTTTAACAACAATTGCTTTTAAATTCTTTGAGCCCATAACTGCGCCTACGCCTGAACGTCCAGCTGCACGGTCAGAATCGTTCATGATTGCAGCCAAAATGGACAACTTTTCGCCACCAGGTCCAATTGTTAAAACTCTGGATTTTAGTGGTGTCTCAGCTGCGAGAATTTCTTTTGTTTCAGAGAACAGTTTACCCCATATATGAGCTGCATCTCTAAATTCAATTTGATCATCTTCAATCATTAAATAAACAGGTTTTTCTGATTTACCTTCAACGATAATTGCATCATACCCAGCAAATTTTAATTCGGGTCCCCAATATCCCCCGGAGTTAGATGAAGCGATTGTTCCAGTAAGGGGTGATTTGGTAACAACCATAAATCTACCGCCAGTTGGCGTTGGTGTTCCTGTTAATGGTCCTGTAACGATCATTAACTTGTTTTCTGGACTTAATGCATCAACCAATGGGGATACTTCATCCACAAACATTTTAGTACCTAATCCTCTTCCACCGACAAACTTTTTAGCCTTTGCTTCGTCCAATTTTTCGACTGCATATGTAGCTGTGGATAGATTAATTCTTAAAACTTGACCTTGATAACCGAACATAAATAGTGCCTCCCTTCGAATTGGCGTAGTGATCCTATGGATTACTACAGTTGTTTAGTAATAAATGTTTCATTTATTTCCAAATCCTTTCCAAATGCGGGAGGCAGTACAGTTTCCTGTAAAACCCAATGGTTAAGGCTCGTGGTCATAGACTTTAGAGTGCTTAACTCGGATTGGTATTCAGTTGTTGCTATAATTAAGTTATGCTTCTACGAAAAAAATAGAATCTCCTGATTTAATATTTCCACTTTTAAGTACTCTTGTAAAGACACCTTCCTTGGGCATAATGCATTGCCCTACCTGCACTTTTATGGCACATCCACTATGACATTCCTTACCTATTTGAGAAACCTCTTGAATTGTATCTCCGATTTTCAGCTTCGTACCTATGGGTAGTTCATGAAGAATGAGACCTTCTGTCGTGATATTTTCTGCGAATTTACCACTGCATAAGCCTTCTATTCCAATATTGGTCATTTTATCAATGCTCTCTTGAGCTAGTAAACTGACTTGTCTGTGCCATTTTCCAGCATGCGCATCTCCAACCAGACCATGATCCTCTTGAAAATAGCCTTCTGGAATGGTTTCCTTAATGACACCCTTTACTTTACTGATATTTACTGCAATCACTCTTCCTATCACTTTGGTCATTTATATACCCTCCTTGAAATAGTCACCTGATTTACCACCTGTTTTCTTCTGG
>CAZJIO010000049.1:1410-4682 GCA_964546035.1 uncultured Eubacteriales bacterium
AGCTTTATATCACTTATGATCATATCTTTGTCAATGGCTTTACACATATCATAAATTGTTAGAGCAGCAAGGGATACAGCCGTTAAGGCTTCCATTTCAACACCTGTTTTACCAACGGTTTTAACTTCTGCTTCAATGAGGATATGATCAGTCCCTATTGTAAAATGAAGATCTACCCCTGTAAGCATTAAAGGATGACACATGGGGATGACTTCACTGGTTTTCTTTGCGCCCATAATACCTGCAATTTGAGCAACGCAGAGGACATCTCCCTTTTTAATCCGTTCATTTTTAATCGCTTCAATCGTTTCTGGTTTCATTCTTATGGTGCCGTGTGCAACTGCAATTCTTAACGTATCCTCTTTCTCGGTGACTTCGACCATATAGGCTCTTCCATCTTTATTAAAATGGGTAAATGCCATCGCCATACCTCCAAATATTTTTTCCACCTCTATTTATCCCCCAACTTGCACCATATTTCTTGAAGTGAAATAGCCTTGTTCAATGGCATGCTCCAGTGGTTTTTGTAAAACAGAGTATTCTATGAGTGCCTTTATGGAACCTTTTTCTCTTACAACACTTCGTAAATCAAATTCCTCATTAGAATGCAAACAGTATTTTAATTGACCTTCTGCAGTGAGCCTCATACGATTACAGGTATCGCAAAACTTACAGGAAATAGGGCTAATGAGTCCAACTCTTCCTTTTCCATTTGGCAACTTATAATAAACCGCTGGCGACCCAGGTTCTGTGGAAATTACTTTCGTTAAACTAGGTACTTTTTTAAGTACATAATCATTGGACAAGAAATTATCCAAGGACCAATTTGCAACTTCACCAATTGGCATAAGTTCTATAAATCTTACATCAATGGCTTGATCCTTCGTAAGTGCTACGAAATCCTCAATTTCATCGTCATTAAAGCCCCCAATTAAAACCACATTCAGTTTTATGGGTGTTAACCCAACACGCTGGGCCATTTCAATACCTTCAAGGACCTTTTTCAAATGGCCGCCTCGCGTCATCATAGCGTACTTTTTATTGTTTAAGGAATCCAAACTGATATTAACGCGTGTGAGTCCTGCTGCCTTTAAATCTTGAGCCATAGCCTTTAAATGGATGCCATTCGTTGTCAAGGCTAAATCAGTAATGCCAGTATGACGACTAATTTTCTCAATAAGTGAAAGAATGCCCTTTCTAACAAGGGGTTCTCCACCTGTAATTCGAACTTTATTGACGCCTAATTCTACAAAAGCAGATACAATTTCATCCATCTCCTCTAAAGTCAAAACAGAATCATGATCAAGCTTTTTGATCCCATCATCTGGCATACAATATTTACATCTTAGATTACACCTGTCTGTAATGGATAATCTCAAATAATTTATTTCCCTACCAAAAGAATCTTTCATCCATTATCCACCTCCAATACCTCTCCATGATGATCCAGTTCATAACCTCCAATTAAGCTTAATTTCTCCTTAAAAGCCTCTGACTGTAAGATCTCAATAAACCTGATAACGCGACTGTCCTTAAGATACTCTATAGGAACTAAAAAATCGTATGCTTCGTAACCAACCGGTATAAAATCCAGTAGCATGGCCTTTGCACTTGAAAACACACCTAGGCCTGTATCTGCACCACCCGACTTAACTGTCACTGCTATAGCCATATGCGTCGTCATTTCTCTGTTATAACCGATGATCTCATCCGAATTTAATTGTCGCTGCTTGAGCTCGTAATCTAGTAGCTGTCTTGTTCCTGAACCTCTTTGACGATTAATAAAAGCTACATCGGTCCTAACTAAGTCCTTGAAACCTTGGATATTCTTCGGGTTCCCATTTGCAACCATAAGACCTTGAAGTCTTTTGACGCCCTTTATCAGCGCCATGGTCTGTGGCGGAAAATGTTTTTGAATATATGAGACATTATATAGACCCGTTTCTTCATCTATTAGATGCAGAGGCGCTATATGGCATTCGGCACGTTTCATGGACATGATGCCTCCCAAACTACCTACGTGTCCAGAAGTTAGTGGCATTTGATCTGCAATCAAATCTAAAATGAGATCATGGCTTCCAATAAGCACCAATCTGTTATGAATTTCGTCTATGGATTTTAACAACGAAATATGTACGCTTTGACCGCCTTCAATACCTTCCGATAATCTTGGCATAGATAAAACACCATCTGCACGCACTAAGCTCATTGTCGCTCCGGCACCTCTATTTAATGGTGTTGCAATCAATCTACCTTGAACTTCGCCAAGGGTCACTCGTATAAGTTCAAGGTGCTTGAAGGAAGACACGACTCTTTGGGATAAAACAGCTTCAATATTTTTCACACTGTTTTTTCTACCTGAGTAAAATTCAAGAATTGGCTTAACAAAGGTGTCAAAGGCAAAATAAGAAGACACAGGATAGCCTGGTATACCAATAACAGCTTTACCCTTTATCATGCCTAAAATAGTTGGCTTACCCGGTTTAAGCGCAACGCCATGAACAATTACCGTACCCAACTCACGAATAAGATCTACGGTAAAATCTTTAGTGCCTGCTGAAGAACCCGCATTTATAATGAGCAAATCATTTTCTTCAATTCCTTTTAGAATCGCTTCTTTTAAGATTTCTCTTTGATCTTGAGCTGGCGCATATATTTGGGGTATGCCACCTAGCTCAAGGATCAATCCTTCAAATACCTTGGAATTAGAATCCATAATTTTACCGGGAGTGAGTTCATTCATATTTTGAACAATTTCTGTACCTGTTGGCAAAATACCAACTTTAAGTTTTGCATATACCCTTATTTCGGTCACGCCACCGCAAAGTAACGCGCCAAAATCAACGGGTCTTATGGTGTGATTGGAGGGTATAATCATTTCACCTTGAATGATATCCTCACCAACAGGTCTTATATGTTGCCATGGATAGGCAGGCGCAATAATTTGAATAACACCTGAATCTAATACAACAACATCTTCGATCATAATGACTGCATCACAACCCTCTGGCACTTGGTTTCCGGTGTTGACATATTGAAAATGAATACCTTCTTGAAGATTTTTTGGTAGTTTTTCGGAGGCGCCATATGTATCTGCCGCAAGAACTGCTATGCCGTCCATAGCACAGCTGTGGTAATGGGGTGATGAAATTTCTGCAAATACTGCTTCTGAGGTTGTTCTAAATAAAACATCATTTATAGACAATTGCTCTGTTTTGGGTGTTGATAGCAGCGCCGCTTTATATAGATTAACGGCTTCCTCTATTGGCATA
>CAZJIO010000049.1:4797-10862 GCA_964546035.1 uncultured Eubacteriales bacterium
ATGTATCCAGATGCTCTAGTGAGTAGTGTCATCATGCCTGATTTGCCATAAAGGGGAATAGCCTTCCATTCTTGGTTCGCTCTTATGAGTTGAACCATTTGATAGGTCTCTTTTCCTGGAGAAGCATGTACGTTACTATCTAACCGTGCAATGACGTTAAATGGATTTATTAATTTCTGTAAAACCTCTTCTATATAGTTTTTAACAAAGATATTGAAAACAATTAATGCAGCTGCAGGATGACCCGGAAGCCCAAATACAAGCTTATTGTTAATTTGTCCAATAATAGTTGGTTTTCCTGGCTTGATTGAAATGCCATGTACGAGGACCTTACCCCCATGGAAAGATTCAATAACTTTTTTCGTATAATCCCTCGTACCAACTGAACTTCCCCCTGAAATCAAAACAAGATCAGCTTGTTCAATCGCCTCACCAAGTGCTTCTTGTAGTTTGTTAAAATCATCTTTGACAATTGCTTTCTTAATGACTTCGCCGCCTAATTGTTTAATCAGCGCCCAAAGGGCATATCCATTAATATCTCTGATCTGTCCAAGTCTCTGAACTTGATTAATATCTATAATTTCATCACCCGTTGAAAGAATAGCAAATTTGGGCTTATTGAAAACCCGAATCACGCCAATACCCATTGCTGCAAATAAACCAATATCATAGGCTGTTATTTTTTTACCTTTTGGCACAATTAGCTCGCCGTCTCGCAAATCATCGCCAACTAGCGTCATATTTTCTCTAGGAGCAATAGGTTTATGAATGAGTAGCGTTTTCTCATCTAGCTGCTCTACATATTCAATCATAACCATTCCGTCAGCGCCACTCGGCACCATTCCACCTGTTGGCACATAGACTGCTTGACCCTTTTGCACCAATAAATCCGTGCTTTCTCCCATACCTACGTCTGACACGTAGGACAAAAAGCTAGGCATAGCTTCTGATGCACCCATAACATCCCTACAAATAACAGCATAACCATCAACAGTTGAGCGATTGAACTCTGGCAGGTTAAAGGACGCATAATAATCTTCTCCAGCTATTCGATCGATTGCCTCCATTAAGTCTATATCTTGCATGCCAATGCTATAGGTTTTAGCCAAATTTTCTATTAGAGAATGGACTTCTCCTGCAGATAACACATTAAAAAACTCCATATTGTTGTCTCATCTCTTTCATGAATTATTTTCTTTAACGTTTCTCAATTGGCGTTCCACATTCAGAGGTATCCCCTACTAGTATCTGCAAGCCATGATAGAGTGGATCAATAATAAAGGATAAGGATTCCTTAACGGCTTTAGGACTACCAGGCAAATTAATGATGAGGGTACTACCTCTAATGCCTGAAACACCTCTTGAAAGCATCGCCTTTGGTGTTATTTGTAGGCTATTGTATCTGATTGCCTCCGATATACCTGGTGCTTGTTTGTCGATTACTTTTAAGGTTGCTTCTGGTGTTACATCTCTTTTACTAAAGCCCGTTCCACCCGTTGTTAAAATCAAATCTACCTTTAATGTGTCTACCATATAAATCATTTCATTGCATAAGGCTACTGCCTCATCTGGAAGCATTGTGTATTTTTTTATGACGTAACCTTTTTCTGCCATAATGGATTCGATAAGTTTTCCACTTAAATCTTCTCGTTCGCCACGAGAACCTTTATCACTAGCCGTTATAATGCCTACTGACTACATAAAATACCTCCATTTGCTTTTACTTGCCCTTTTTCCATCCTAATAACTTCATCACATAATCGTCTTGCTTGATCTATATCATGGGTAATCATGATTGTGGTACCTGATTCATCTTCTTTTCTCTTTAGGATTGCTTTTTCTATCAGATTCATTGAAACAGAATCAATATTTGCTGTTGGCTCATCAAGCAAAAGTAACTGCGGTTCAAATACTAATGCTCTAGCTAAAGCCACTTTTTGAGACTCACCTCCTGAAAGTTTAGTCGCAAGTTGATCTTTTAGATCAACTAACTGTAACGCCATCATGATTTCCTTGACCTTATTTTCTATTGCTTCTTTGGCGTACTTTCTTATCTTTAATGGGTAGGCAATATTATTAAAAACGGTAGTTCCTAAGAGATAATGTCGCTGGCTCATAAAGGTTACCTGTCTTAACATTTTTTCATTTAGTGGCGATCGGTTGTATAATATTTCACCCTTTGTATTGGGCTCAAGCCCAGCGATCATCCTGAGCAATGTACTTTTCCCAGCACCATTAGGTCCGATGATACCATAAAATTTATTACTCTCTAAAAAAAGTGCATCAACATTCAGTACTGTTCTTTCTTCGTAAACCTTAACGAGCCCTTCTATATTAATTTCCATAGTTAATCTCCCACTACATATCTGTATAAGATAGAATTAACAATAAATGAAATACAAAGCAGCACAATACCCATAGCAATGGATGTTGAATACTTTCCCATACTGTTATTCATAGCAATAAATGTTGTCATAACCCGTGTATGCCCAAGTATATTGCCTCCAACAAGCATGACTGCCCCTACTTCAGATATTGCTCTTCCAAACCCTGTAACAACTGCAATAAGGATACTACTCTTCATTTCTCGGATCAAAAGTAAGAATGTATCCCATCTATTGCCACCTAGGGTTTTACATATTTGTCTGATCTCCGGACCTTGCTCTTTGGTATTTGTAAAAATAATGCCCGTAATCGTTGGGGTTACTAATAAAATCTGAGCAATAATCATTGCAGTGGGTGTGTACAATAAATTCATGTGGCCGAGAGGGCCTCTTCTTGAAATAATAACGGCTACTACAAGTCCGACTACAACTGGGGGTAAACTCATAAATGTATACAAAAATCTAGTAAAGACCTTCTTAAGCCTAAAGTTCTTTAAGGCTAAGAACAGTCCAATTGGTGTCCCAATGAGAGATGAAATAAAAGTTGATGTGAAAGATACGAAGAGAGATAGGAGAATAATGGCGTATACTTCTCTATCTAAAGATAAAAGGAGACTTAACGCTTCTTTAAGTCCATCCATAATATATCCCATATCCTACACCTCCTTGTGCCCGATTATTACTGTGCATTTGGTATAAACAAGGATTGTCCAAATTCTTCTAATCCAAATTCACTTATAAGCTTTTGAGCGCCTTCTGATAGGATCCAATCCACAAAAAGCTGTGCACCTTCACCGTTAATTTCTTTATTTTTATTCGGATCTACAGCTAAAACCCCATATTGATTGAGTAGATTCACGTCACTCTCAACGACTATTTTCAAATCAATTGTGTCTCTCATGGCAAGAAATGTGGCTCTATCCGTTAAAGTATATCCAAGCATCTCGTATGTCATTTGAATAACATCTCCCATACCTTTTCCAGCGGAAACATACCAATCACCAGAAGGTTCTATTCCTACTAACTTCCAAATACCTTTTTCTTTTTTATCCGTTCCTGAATCATCACCCCTAGAAACAAATGTATAATTGCCTTCGTTCAACAAAGCAAACGCTATTGCAACATCACCCATTGCTCCATCTACTAAACCTGCTGGGTCGTCCTTTGGTCCAATGACTACAAAATCATTGTACATAACATCAAATCTTGCAGCTGCATGTCCTGATATTACGAACTCTTCCTCACTACTTTTTGCATGAACCAATAAGACATCGGCTTCACCATCTACACCCATTTGAATGGCTTTACCAGTTCCAACGGCAATCACCTTCACTTCTATGCCGGTTTCTTCTGTGAACTTAGGCAGAATATGCTCCAGTAGTCCACTATCTTGTGTACTGGTTGTTGTTGCAAGTAGGATACTGCCTTGATTCTCTTTTTCATTATATGTACAACCCGCAAATACAAGTACTACTAAAACACTGATGATCCATGGAGTAATTACTTTTTTCCTAGTTTTCATTAAAATACCTCCCAAAATAATGAGTCTTTTATGCTGATTTAGCACACTTTTACCAATAAGGTATTTAAATCAGTCCTCTATTTGTTCATTATACTAAATTAATTGCCAAAAAAACTAGCCGATAATTTTATAAAGTACGGCATAATACACAGTTTCCATTGTTAAATATTGTTAACTACATTGATAAGCTAATAAATATATGTTAGTATGATATTAATCAGTTGTCCCATTGACTTTTGAAAGGGTGGTTAAGATGATTCACAATTTCGATCGTAGCCTTGAAAAGAATAATAATTATGAGACCGAGTATCTAAAGATACTCTATTATGATTTGTCCAAAGACTACAAAGAAGTCTATAAATCTTACCAATATAACAGGCTCTGCACCATTGTAAATGGTACAAAGCACGTCAAAATAAACAATGGGAAAGAGTTCGATTATAACCAATCAGAATTCATTCTTCTGCCTCCAAACTCTAGTGTTCAAATGGAAATTAAAGAAGATACAATAGCAGTCGTCTATGAAATCAGCGATAAGCTTATCGAAGATACTAGAAATCATATTCAAAATAAATTCGAAGTAGATGCTATTGATGCTAAAAATAGTGTTACAAAAGAAAAATTTAATGCAGATCTCCAAGCACCTCTCAAAAGAATAAATGAATATTGCTCGGGGAAAGACCCTAACAAAACTTTCTTAATCGACTTATGCGCTCAAGAGCTTACCTATAATTTAATAAAAGACTTCTTGATTACGCCTGATCCTAGTAATAAGTATTTTGATCCGGTGGATTATACCTTGAACTTTTTGAAAGAAAATATATGCCAGACAGTTGCTATCAATGAGATTGCTGCTCACCTTAATATGTCAGCCTCAAATCTGACCGCTAGCTTCAAAAAAAAGACAAGCATGACACCAAAAGAATATCAAAATCTACTTAAATTGAAATCCTCCAAAGAAGCGCTTAAACATAAAAATGTTACAGAAGTCTGTTATGACCTTGGTTTTGAAAATGTTTCCTATTTCATTAAGCTATTTAAAAACTATTATGGTGAAACACCAAAGCAATATGCTATGAAAACCAATAATTAATAAAATAGGAACTAATAAGATTATCAAGCATCTTATTAGTTCCTTTTTTATTAGAATATTATAGCACTTTTTTGAAAATGCTGACTTCACCATCTTTTGTTTTAAATTCCCCAAGCATAGGCACCACTTTTGTAAAATGAGGCATTTTCATATGGGCTTCTAAGTCTTCCATCGATTTCCACTCTTCATGTACCGTTATAATGGTAGGGTCTTTTACATCTTGACATAAGTCATAGTACACACAGCCCGCTTCCTGACGCGTTGCATCACTGAGCTCTTTGAAGGTTGCAATATATGCTTCAATTTTATCTGCCATAACATAATTTGTTGCGACTACTTTAATCATTTTGTATCTCCTCGTATCTAACTTATTTGTTATAAACATAACCTTATTTACACTATAGCAGGCTTCTAGTCATATGACAATAGATCGCATTTCACCCAAAGGATAGGAATACCTCTTTATTCGTACTGCTGTTCCCAATTAAAATCCGTGAACTCCGCCCATGCACCTGGTTTAATTTCCTTCTGTTCTGCATACATGGCCATGATAACACCAGTAAATCCACCAGCAACTTCAGAAGAGAGATATTTAGTCTGCGCTTTTCCAAAAGAAGTTTCTTCGCCATTAATAACACAAGAGAAGGAATAGTATAATGGATCAGATACAATCTTTAAGGTCGCATGATTACAATGGTTTGGCAAAGTAACTTGATTAATGATTGACCTAAGTTCACCAACACAGAGACGCAAAATCACCTGTTTTGAAGCACCTTTTTCAGATGTAATAGCCAGATCATAATGATGATTCTCATCCATGTAATAGGTAATACCTGCTTCGCCATTAGAACATATAACATTAACAGAAAGCTTGGTATGAAATTCGGACTGACGAATGCCGATAAAAGTTGGGCTACTTGGCTGATCAAGTAGTACTTCTGTCCCAAGAAGTCTTATCTTGTCCTCGAAAATCTGATAATTCTCATAGGAAGGATCTCTCAAATAGCACCAACGGTGCGGTGTGTTTTTCATACTTTTAAAAGATGCGTTATAATTCATTGGCTCC
>CAZJIO010000049.1:10886-21691 GCA_964546035.1 uncultured Eubacteriales bacterium
CCATCAATTTCTTTACGATACCGTCAATACCTGCTGTAAACCATCCTTCCTCATCCCAATGAACAGGAACAAGAAAAACTTCACGTCCCAGATGATGATATGGAACCCATTCCCCTGCCTGCCGGAAACCTAAGCATACCATAAATGTATTACCGTCATCATCTTGTATCAGATCAGCGTGACCGATACCCTGAATAAGACTCTGATATCCGCCAAGATTGCGATTGGTCAAAACCGGATTTTTCTGATAGGACTCAAACGGGCCATAGGGATCAGATCCTCTTGCATAGGTAACCATATGACCAAATTCAGTACCGCCCTCTGAAGCCATGATATAATACCAATCACCGAAGCGGTACAAGTGGGGAGATTCTAGATAACGTCCACCCGTACCCTGCCAGATTATTTTACTTTCGGTTAATTTTTCACCGGTCTCTGCATTAATCTCACATTGAAGAATGCAGCCATTACCACGTTCATCACTTCCGTTGCTCATGAAATATGTTTTTCCATTTTCAAAAAATAAAGAAGGATCGATCCCACCTTGATCGACAAAAATAGGTTCAGACCATTCTTGGTAGATATCCTTTGTTGTAACGTAGAAATTCTTATGGTAAGTATCATTCGTTGTGACCATATAAAACGTGCCATCATGATAACGAATTGTGGGGGCAAATACGCCACCCGAGCTGTTAACCTCACGCAGGTCAACTTGGCTCGGTCTGGTCAGACAATGACCGATTTGATACCAGTGAACAAGGTCCTCACTTTCAAAAATTGGAACGCCAGGGAAATGCTGAAAAGAACTACAAACAAGATAATATTTTCCATTTGCTTTGCAAACGCTTGGATCTGGGTAAAACCCACGTAAAATTGGATTGTTTACAATCATAAAAACCTCCTATGCTTCTTGTAATATTCAGCTATAACGACTATAATGTCACTATTATATCCATTATAATAGGTAATCCCCTTAAAAATAATGACATGTTTTAGCATTATGCAGACAAGAACGAAAGGAGAAGTGAACCATATGACAAAGATGTATTTAGAGTGGTTTGCAAAGGACACTACTTTTCCGTTTTTTATACAATTTGGAACGCATCATGAGAAAATGATGATGCATTCCCATGGTGATTTTTCGGAATTAGTAATTATTCTGGAAGGGACCGCCATACATATTGTTGAAAATGAACGCTATCTGATTCGCGAGGGGGATGTTTTTGTGATCAGCAATGATACGGTTCATGGTTATGAAAGTGCGGAGAATTTTTGCATCTGCAATATCATGTTTAAATTGGAGGAAGCCTTTCCCAAAATATTTGATATTTGGAATTTAGCAGGATTTCATGCCCTTTTTGTGATTGAACCCTCTATAACAAGAGACCATTCCTTTCAAAGCAGACTGAAATTATCCCTACCACAACTAGATAACTTGAAGGAGAAATTGACTGCAATGACGGTGGAATACTCAAAAAAAATAGATGGAAGAAAAACTTTTTTGATAGCATCGTTTCTATCTATTGCACTGGAATTATCTCGGCAATACGAAGCAACTCCTGAGTTAGACCCCCAACGTTATGTCCATTTAGCCAATGCGGTTTCTTATATTGAAAAATATTATGCCGAGCATATTACAATAGAATTACTGGCAAAGCAATGCAATTTATCTTCCCGGCAATTTTCACGATTATTCAATGAAATTTATCATGACTCACCGGGAAATTATTTGTTAAAATTTCGTATCCAGAAGGCAAAAATGCTTCTGTATAATAACAATTTATCTATTACCCAAGTGGCCTATCAATGTGGCTTTAACGACGGCAATTATTTCTCCAGGCAGTTTCTTCGGGAGATCGGTGCTACACCAAGAGATTTTAGAAAGCAGAGCCGATAAAAAATCACACCAGTTATGGTGTGATCAATTTCTAGGTACTGAATGAAATTAGCTTACATTTTTACTTTTTAGCTCTAAACGGCGTTCCATTAATGCTTTGGTAACCATTTCATGCTGTTTCTCGGTTTCACCGAGCCATATGATTGCCAAGGAAAGTACCCCGGCGATAGCTGGCAGTACACTCATAAGTAATTTAATTCCAGTCAGTGCTGCCTTAGATTGCTCTACATCTGGTTGATATCCAGACGTTGTTAATATGATTCCTACAATTACTCCGGAAAATGCTGTTGCAGATATTGAAACGAAGCTGCTAACCGAACTCATAAAAGCGCCTAAATTCATGCCTGTCTTCCATTCCGTATAGTCAATTGCATTTGGCATCAATGTACTCTGCGCCGGCGTTGATAAGCCATTGAAAAAGCTACTGATAAATAGGAGCATAATATAAACATAAATTCCCTTTTCCTGTGCTGGAATGATATATATTAAGCTCGAAGTAAGGATTGTAATAATTGTAGAAATCACTAAATTCGTTTTTATGCCAATTTTTCTAGTCACGATTGGACTAAGAAATGCACCCATAAAAAGTCCCACCAACGTCAAAAGTCCCACTTGTGACATCATGTTTGGCATTTTAAAAAAGTATTTCAAATAGTGCAATGTAACGGCCGAGCGTAAACCCGTCGACAAACTAATGGACAATGTGAGCAGTAAAACGATGATTGCCGTCCTATTGTGAAATGCCGCCACAAACATTTGTCGTATTGAATGTTTGGGCAAGTGTATCCTATGTGCTGAAGGGTATTTTTCTTTCAATACAGTTACTTGAAGCAATGATATGGTGATGGCTAGTAATGCAAACACAGCCATTGTCATACTATAACCTTTCGCTTCATTACCGCCGCCAAATACACGAACAAGTATTGGAGCACCCGATATGGTAATAACCGACCCCACTACTGCAAACGTATAGCCTAATAGCCCCATTGATATCCGATCTTGGATATTTTTCGTCATCATGGGTCCCATAGCACCTTTGGCGATGCTTCCAACAGAAGAAAATAGGCTATAGAATAAATAAGTAATAACAAGATATATAGATTGCCCAGTCATTCCCATATCAAAAGCCGTGAAAGTCAAAAAGCCAAATAGTGCAGACGGAATCCCCATAAGGACATAATAGGGTCTATATTTTCCCCAAGGTGTGGTAATTCTATCTAAAAGTATTCCGAAAACAGGTGCAAGTATTGCCGATATGACACGTACGACTAATAAAATAACACCCACCTTTGCAGCACTTATTTTCATAACGTCTGTATAGTAGTAGAGTAAAAATGTTTGTACCATCATCAAGTCAATACACATCGTCATACTCCCAGAGGATGCGATGATTCTTTCTAGTAATGACATTCTGTCTTGATTTGTTGAGTTGATTCTTTTGTTCTTCTTCATATTTTAATTCATAATAAGCCTATCAGCCCAACCTTTCTAATTTTAGGGTTACCCCTTGACACCGCCCAGTGTAATGCCTTTTACAAAGTATTTTTGAACAAAGGGATAAATACATAGTATAGGAAGTGTACCTGCTACTGTAACGCAGTATTTTACTAAGTTTGTGGTATAATCAGCCTTGCTAAGGGCATCAGATCCACTCAAAATCGTACCGGTATCATTCTGTACCAGAATTTCTCTCATGAATAACTGCAATGGCCACAAGTCTCTACTTCTAGCCAGATAGATGGAAGCTGGGAACCAGGAATTCCACTGCATAACGATGTTGAACATGACGATTACTGCTATCGTAGACTTAATCATGGGTAGTAAAATTTTAATCATAATTGTGAGGGGTCCTGCGCCATCAATCTTAGCCGATTCCTCGTAGCTTGCTGGAAGTTGTTCGAATGCAGACTTCATAATGACAATGAAGAAGCCATTGATCACACCTGGAATAATGACAGCTGCACTCGTATTAATCAAACCCAGTGACCTGACTACCATATAGGTAGGAATCAGCCCGCCGCCGAACATCAAAGTGAATAAAATGAAAAAAGTAATTGGGATCTTCAGCTTAAGATTTTCACGGCTAATAACAAAACCAGCAAGTACTGTCAATACAGTGCCAAGAACGGTGGTTGTCACCACATAAAATATAGTGTTTTTATAACCTGTAATGATATTCGGGTTATTAAATACCAGTTCATAACCTTTTAATGTGATTTTCCCCAGCGGTTTAAAAAGCAATCCAGTTGATGACATCAATTCCCTTGGGTCACTTATGGATGCCATCATGACGTGCAAAAGGGGTGCAATACAGGCAATGCATAACAATGCCATAAACCCATAATTTAAGATGTTGAATACTATTCTGCTAAACGATGCTTTTTCTACCATTTTCTATCTTCCTCCATTTAAAGAACCGAATGTTTCGCATATTTTCTGCTGATTGCGTTAGACACGAGCAATAATGTTGTTCCAACAACAGAGTTAAATAAACCAACTGCCGCAGAGTAGCCATACTGTGCTTTCTCTAAGCCCATTCGCTGTACATTTGTAGCGATTACATCAGCTGTTTCATAAATACTTGGATTGTATAATAAGAGAATCTTGTCAAATCCCACTGTCATAATCATGCCACAACGCAAAATCAACATCGTAATAATCGTAGGCATAATTCCAGGAAGTGTTACATGCCAAGCTCTCTTTATTCTTCCTGCACCATCAAGAGCAGCAGCTTCGTAGAGTTCCTGACTAACACCTGATATAGCTGCGATGAAGATGATCGATCCATATCCGAGTCCCTGCCATAAATCAGATAGCAGGTTGATTCCCCAGAAAAATTTAGGGTTAAACATCATGTTCTGGCGGTCCATACCCAGTTTCACAAGCATATTTGTAATGACACCGTTTGAGGATACAAAATCAATAACGAGACCACAGATAACGACTGTCGATACAAAGTATGGCATATAGCTGATGATTTGCACTGTTTTTTTAAAGAAAGTTTTATAGATTTCATTGAGTAATAATGCAAACAGGATAGACATTGGAAAGGAGATCAAGAGCCCTAATAGACTGATTACAAAAGTATTTCTAAAAATTTGAGTAAAATTCGGTGCAGTAAAGAACTGAATAAAATTGTCAAGTCCAACCCACTCACTTCCAAAAAAACCTTTTACAGGACTAAATTTTTGAAATGCCATTATTAATCCGCCCATAGGAAGATAATTAAAAATGAAAAAGTAGATGATCACAGGTGAAGCTATTAGGTAGATTCGCCAATTCATCTTAAAATCACGCTTCCAAGAAGACCTAGCCACCTTGGGAGCTTTATTCAATTCTTTATTCGAACGCATATGTTTCCTCCATTATTTGAAAGTCGAGGTATGGGTAATCTAGCCCATACCTCACTTCCTATAGGTTTGTCGTATTATCTTGCAAGGTAACGTTCATATGCTGCCTGCTGGATTGCAACATTATCTTCAACACCATAAGCTTCTAACTGTGCCTTAAACTCTGCCCAAGTCGTCTCATTCACTTCGTCAGTTCCAATGATGAATTTCAATATCATTTCATTCACATAGTTACTCATATTTGCTGTGTTTTCTGTAAAAGTGTCATCTTCCTCTGTTGTTCTGTTAAGTGTTCTTGGTAATTTAATTGTATCCTCTTGATAAGCTGTCCAAGTTTTACTCGCAGCTTTATTTTGATCGCTAATGTAGGGTCCATCATATTTTGTTTGTCTTAATGCAGGTAAACGCATCCCAATAAAATGTCCTTGGTCGACTGTTCCACCAACTCCAGCTAGTATGACTTTTTCATTGTACTTAAAGTTAGCATCATCAACCATAGCGTAAGTGCCATCCACCAATCCATTATTCTCATAAATTTCATTCCCAGCAGCCTGCTCTGCATTAAGTCCATATGATCTTAACATGGATCCTTCATCTGAGTACATATAGTCCATTGTAGCAAGTAAACGTTCTACATTGTCACAATCAGTCGTAACAGCTACAGCACCATACTCGTCTTGTCCACTCGTAAACATAGTGTTGGCATATGCTGTTGTCATACCACTTTCCGCATCGATTGGACTTTTTAAAGCACGTACATCAACATTAAGACCATAATCAGGCATTGACATAGCGGTACCAAGTTGTGAAGTTAAGCCATACCAGATACCTGCTGCACCGCCATAGGTTAAAGCAGTATTGGGCAGGTAGAACATATCATTTGTTCTGCTAATAAAGTCCTTATAGATAAAGCCTGCTTCATACCATTCGTTCATCTTCTTAAGGTAATTATAAAAGCCATCTTCCTGAGGTCCGTATTTTACTGTGTTATTATTGAGGAAATAGTCAAAGGAAGTTCCAAATGTGCCAATCAAATCATTTGTTGGGAAATATCCTTGAGCTGGAAGGATGAGTACCGCAGAATCCACCATACCGGCTGCTTCAAAGTACTGTTTTATTAAAGGCAACATGTAATCCCAATCTTCAATTGTTGTTGGCTCATCATTGCCACTCGGAAACTGGACATTGCCACCTGTCATCGTTTCAAGGATATCGCGACGGTAAACCAATCCTCCCCACATGTCAATATCAGAAGCGGATATGCTTGTTAAGCCTAAAATTTTACCCGCATCGTTATAAGTATTCTTCCGAAAGGTTTCATTTTCTTCAAGCAGTTTCTTGAAGTTTGGCATATAATCCAGATACTCTGCGATATCAATAATAATACCATCATCATATAACTGGCTGATTGAACCCGTATAGGTTGTTGTATCGATTAAATCGGTATATTCCCCTGTTCCAAACATCAAGTTAAGAGCATCTGCTTCCGTACCAGCTACCGGTTGTTGAAATTTTAGTGTCATGTTGAATTTATTGTTTAAATACGTCACTACAGGATTATCGCTGTAATCAGAATAATAATCATTCGGTGTTGCATACAGCCAGTAGCTATAATCCACGGGTTGGGAATAATCAATTTCTACTAATTCTTTTACGCCTTCAATTGTTGTAGCATCCGTGGTCGTATTACCGTCAGTGGCTTCAGGATTATTATCTGATTTTTTGCATGCACTAAAGAAACTTACTACCAATGCTAGGCATACCAACATAGTTATTAACTTTTTATTAACTTTCATTTTATTTCCTCCTGTAAAATCAGTTTATTTTAGGCGCTTGCGTAACGCTAGACCCCGTTTCAATAACAGACGATTGTCGCTTCATAAGACTTACTCAACACTTTCAAAGTAGCCGGACCTTTTACCACTCGAACTACCGCCTGGGCACGTCCATAGTAAGTCGTGTAGATGCCTGTCCGAAAGTCCTCTTCTGTACGTGGGCATGCACTTCCAAACCCGAGCAGCTCTCCGCCTTCTACGGATACCGTAAGCATCTCATCCGCATTACTTTCTACCACACCATTTTCTCCGGTAATTGCTATATTGACGTAAACAATGTCCTCTACTTTTTCTTCTGGTATCAGCGATAGGCTTCGCTTACCGGATGCTGATTCTAGGCTAGAACAGCCTATTTCATTGCCTGAGCCATCATAGCTAACAGCCACAATTTTACCTGGTGTGTATTTAACATTATAAATTGCTTTAAAATCCTTAATCGTTTTCTTACCCAATGATTGATCGTTAAGGAATAATTCTACTTTTAGAGCTTCAGCATAAACTTCAACAACCGTCTTGTTGCCTTCACAGTTTTGCCAAGCCCAGCTTGGCAGGGCATTCGTCCCTCGCCACACCATTTTAATGGGTTGTAATCCCTCATGATTTACCGGGCGTACACCTATATACGGCATTTTATGCTTACCCCATACGACTGAAGCGAGTCCTGCCTCGGCAGTTTCATTTCCCAAAATATCTATAGCTCCAGCCTCCGATAATAACCATGGATAGGGCTTCTTAAAACCTTTTCCATCAGAAGTATATGCCCAGGAACCTAGTCCTACTTCACCCAGGTAATCCCATGCCGTCCACATAAAATCTCCTACGAGATAAGGATATTTTTTTACCATGTTCCAATTCTTAGCAATATCCTGTGGGAAAGTTTCGCTTCCCAGTATAATGCGCTGGGGATGGGCTTTTGCTTCCAGTGGATATCGTCCTGATCCATAATTATAGCCCGCAATATCCAATAAATCGATGCTTGGAGAAGTAGCTAAATCCGCTTTTTTTGAGTTGGCCGACTTATTCATACTTGTGCCTACCTTAGCAGTAATCATGTTAAACACTGTACTGGACATACCACTCATGCTATCTGCAGCAGAATTATTTAGGCCGCCTTCTTCTTTGTACATTTCTTTGCCCACTGAAGAGTTTGCTATAATCATCAAATTAAAACCACCTGTAACGGGTCGGCTATTATCCAAGCTGTGTATCTGATTGACTAACTCAGCCGTTAAATCCTTACCTTTTTGACTGGCTGGCTCGGATACCTCATTACCGATCGAATACATGATGACTGATGGATGATTATAATCTCTAGCAACAAGGGCATTGATATCTTCTTTATAGTTTTCCATAAAATCACTCGCATAATCATAGGGATCTTTACACTTGTACCACATATCCCAGGTCTCATCCATGACGTACATACCATATCGATCACATGCATCTAACATTGCTGATGCGCCAGGGTTGTGGGATGCTCGGATAGCATTGTAACCTTTTTCTTTCAAAATACGTACCCGGCGTTCCTCGCTGGCCACTAAACTGACGGCACCTAATATACCATTGTCATGATGCACACAGCCGCCTCGCAGGAGCGTCTCTTTCCCATTCACAAAAAGTCCGTTAGGGCTCCATGTAACGACACGAATGCCAAAGGTAACTTCAGCAGTATCTAGAGACCTTCCATCTATGGACAATGTAACACGACATATGTAAAGATTCGGGGTTTCCTCACTCCATAATTTTGCATTGGGTACAACCATTTCTACGCTGTCTCCACTGCCAGATACAACTATACCTGTATGGTCAAAGATTTCCACAGTGATTTCTCCATCTTTACTGGAAGTTTCTACCCGAATTTTAGCCGGATCATAGGAGAGCGTTGTTACCTTTATTCCTTCTGCCTCAATATATTGCTCGTCACTCTCCCACAGCCACACCGGCCGATAAATTCCTGAACCCGTATACCAGCGAGAATTGGGATGGTTTTTATTATCCACAGTAACCGTAATCTCATTGTCACCCTCTACCAGAAAATCATCCAAATTTACAAAGAAAGGGATATAACCGTATACTTTACCTCCGGCTTCCTTGCCATTCACAAATACTTTGCTATTTTTATATACGCCTTCAAATTGTAACAGATAGTGTTTCTTTTCAAAATCTGGCGGTGCAGTAAAATGCTTTTTATAGATATACGCACCACCCTCAAAATAGGCGCCAGCGCTTCCGCTTGGTGCATCCGCCGCACGCTTTTCCTCAAGCATCGCATCATGGGGTAAGGTAATGTATCGCGTCGAACCTCCTGATTTAGCAAACTGCCAGTCATTGCAAAAATTTGTTTTTATCATCGTACACGACTCCTTTAACCAGTCTTTCAGTTATTTACCTTAATAAAACCGCGGAATAAGTTCCGCCAGCATCTGGATTTCCATCCCATAATCAATTGTTAGAAGCGCACCTGAAATGTAAGATGCCATATTGCTGTTTATAAACACAATAGGCTGACCCATTTCATAAGGTTCTGCCAGACGACGTGCAATACCCGAGAATAAAATTAAATTCTCCTTACCACCAGCATTTTCAGCGAACTCATCCGTCATGCCAGTATCTGTAACCCCTGGTAATACACCATTAATACGAATGCCTTTAATTGCGAAAATATGCTGAAGATAAGCAATATAATAATTCATAGCAAGTTTTGCAAGGGCATATCCAAACTTTCCTTGTCTATCGTTATAGTTGTATGCTTCCAAAGCTTCAACTGTTGCATCCCAACCCTTTGTTTCTATCATATTGATATATTCTTTTTTAGTTTCCGTCTTCTCCCAACCTAGTCCACAAGAAGAAGTGATAAACGCAATAGATCCACCTTCACTCATACGATTAACAAGATATTCATCGCAGATATATTTATTAGCTACAAAATCAATGATCACTGTCGTATTAAAATCTGTTGTTGCACCTGAAACACCTGCAATACCAAAGAAGGAATCTATTTTGTCCGGAATTTGTGAAAAGGCTTGGTCAATTGAGGCTTTACTGCTCAAATCCGTGTGGATGTATTTTTCAATACCATTAATCTTCACTTCAGCCCAGTCTAGGGCGTATATTATTGCACCCAAGTCAACCAGCATCTCTGTAGCTGCTTTTCCCATACCACTTGCGGCACCTGTAACGACGCAAACTTTCCCTGAATATCCAAAATAATCTTTCATCTCTTGATCCTCTTTCCTTCAATATTTTGATATCAATTATGGTTCATGACTTCGAACAGTAATTTTAGTTCCTTCATCGACAAATCAGGAATGAACCCTAGAAGAATATTCACCGGTTGGTTCATCATGACTTCCATTCCACCAAAATCATTCATTTTTTTAATGACCTCATCAGTCACCTCATCTCCCGGCTGCATCCCAAGTGCATCCAGTTGCTCCTGTTTTACCATGCCACTCGCAATCAAGCCGGTGAAAAATTTGCCTATATTTTCATCCCAGAACTTTTGACCTAATGGGTGTTTGACAAGCTCTCCAATAGTGGAGTTGGTGTTGAATTCTATTGATCCTTTGAATGCATCTGCAGTAATTTCCACTGTCTCTTCACATAGGAGATCATGGGAAGATTTTCCGATTTGGATAGCATATCTACCGCTCTCCACATACCAGTCGTGGGCATCGATGTTCCAATAGGCAAATGCTCTTTTGCTCAAGTGAAAAGTGACAG
>CAZJIO010000049.1:21711-21991 GCA_964546035.1 uncultured Eubacteriales bacterium
GTTTCACCAGGTTGTAAACTGATCTTATCAAAGCCTTTCAACTCACGCATCGGCCGAATAATTTCTCCCTTTGGGGGAGCAATATATAACTGAGCGACTTCTTTACCTGCTACTCTGCCGGTATTTGTTATATCCACGCTTACAATCAGTGTATCCTCATCAGTCATCTGGGTTTGATTGAGATTCAAATTAGCATATTCAAAAGTGGTATAAGAGAGTCCATATCCAAATGGAAATAAGGTTTCCATATTTTTGCTTTCATAATAACGATAGCCCACAA
>CAZJIO010000049.1:22092-26189 GCA_964546035.1 uncultured Eubacteriales bacterium
ACTCGGATTTACGTCTCCAAAAAGCACATCCACTGTTGCTGCTCCAACGGCCTGGCCGCCAAGATAGGTTTCAAGTATAGCTTTTGGCTTATGAACCCATGGCATTTCAATGGGTGCCCCATTGTGTAGCACCACAATTGTATTGGGTTGTACTGCACAAATGGCTTCGATGAGTGCGTTCTGACAAGCTGGCATATTTAAGTGTTTTCGATCAAATCCTTCTGATTCCATCTGTTCCGTAAGCCCAGCAAAAATCACTGTTACATCAGCATTTTTTGCCGTAGCGACAGCTTCTGCTAGCAGTTCATCATCTGTCTTGTCTTCTTTGATCGAGTAACCTGCCGCATACACAACAGTCATACCCGCATCCGCTGCTGCGTCTAATGCTGAAGTGACTTTGAAACTGTTTATGTAGCTGCTACCGCTACCTTGGTAACGCGGTTCTGATGCAAATTTTCCTATGAATGCAATTTTTCCAGACCTTTTTAGTGGCAAAATTGAATCTTCGTTCTTCAACAGAACCATGGATTGCCCAGCTGCTTCTCTAGCAAATTGATGCCCGCCTTCATAATCAAACACACAATTAGGCTTATGGTTTTCAATCCCCATATAGGCCAACTTCAAAATATTTTCACAGGCAATGTCCAGTTCCCTTTCGTCCAAGGTTCCATCTTCTACAGCTTTTATAAGCTCTACGTCGGTTTCAATTTCAGCTGGCATGGTTAAGTCTGTTCCGGCTGCTACTGCGGATACACGGTTGTGTGTAGCACCCCAGTCACTGACAACTAATCCTTCAAATCCCCATTCATTTCTCAAGACATCCTTAAGATAGTCTGTATTTTCGGTCGAGAAAGTGCCGTTGATTTTGTTATATGAAGCCATTACTGCCCATGGCTGAGCAATTTTTATCGCACCTTCAAAAGCAGCTAAATAGATCTCACGTAAGGTACGCTCATCCACCTCAGAGGAGTTTGTCATACGGCGGTGTTCCTGGTTATTTGCAAAAAAATGCTTTATGGTTGCTCCTACCCCTTGGCTTTGTACACCTTGAATAAAAGCAGTTGAAAGCTCAGTTGAAACCAGTGGATCCTCAGAGAAATACTCAAAATTACGACCACATAAGGGACTACGCTTAATGTTAACTCCGGGTCCCAAAATCACCTGTACACCTAAAGCTTGACACTCACTCCCTAGAATTTCACCTTCTCTGCGCAATAGCTTACGGTCGAAGCTCGCAGCCGTAGCACAGGCTGTTGGATAGCAAACAGCAGGTATGCAGTTTTGAGCAAAACCGCTCATTTCCCCTGACTGTGTACGCAAACCGTGTGGTCCGTCGCTCATACGCAGCGCAGGAATGCCTAGTCGTTCCACACCCTTTGTGAACCAGTTATCGCGGCCACAGACCTGCTTTTTCTTCTAATGTCAATTGACAAACCAATTCTTTGATTTTATCTGATTTCATAATAACCTCCATCTTGCCGCTGCAATGCGACCTTATCGTACTTCGCCTTCTGTTATACCCTTTTCATTAAATGTATCAACTCTTACATACACCGGCTGATCTTTGATTAAGGCACCAATATTGACTTCATTATTTCCAAAAACCATGTAGCTATGGTAAAGTTTATCGGGTGCATAGCCCCAAAGCACATTGTAACCCACCACGTCTGCCTGATCCCATTTCACCAAAAGATCTAGTTCGCTTAATCTTTCTAGCGTAACACCTGTTGCTTGACTAGGAAGATCACCACTGCCTATTCCAAAAACTCTAAGACCCGAAATGCATGGATTCTGATTATAAGGCAGTTGTTTTACCGTACATCTCACATAGCGTGCAATAAAGCCATCTTCTTTTACAATTAGATCATGGGATAAATCGGTATCTGCCTCCTGCTTATCCTCTATAATGAAATACGCCTTTCCATCTATCGAGCCTTCAAGTAGCCACCGGGTATAAAGTTTACTTTCATCTATATATCTTTGTGTGAATTCATCTCCATGGAGGGTTGCTCCTTCAGGAAGACTTAGTTTCAGCTGATCGTCTGCAAAATTGATTTGAATGGCACGTACATCACAGGGATCTTTAAGATCAACTTCAAGCCACTCACCGGACATATTTGAAGCAGCTTTCCACCAAGTTTGAACATTTTCATCGGTAGCCTTAGCCGCATCTTTTACTTCTTCAAAGGATGAAGCTGTCGCAGGTTTATTATAAGAAAGTAGCATCCATTCTGGATTATTCCATGGCGTCATCATGGACTGTTCAATCTTCATAGGCCAATCACCATAACGTTGATCACAAAACAGCTCACCTTCTTCGTCATATCCAGCTGGCCACAGACCTAATCGCCTCTCAAATCTGTCATTTATAGATATTCTCATAGAGGACGTATGCCAAAGATTCCCATACTTATCCGCCATTGTGGAACCATGTCCGGCACCAGGCATAAAACCGCCTGGTTTATAGGAGTACGGATTATTCTTAGCCAAAGTAAAGGGTCCAAGTGGTCGATCCGAGACATATACACCATCTGCATATACATTAAATTCTGTTCCTGGACAGGCATACTGCAAGTAGTATTTGCCTTTATACTTATCCACCCACGCGCCTTCAATGTAAGGTTTGTCATTGCCGAAATACATTCTTATGGTATGAATCATCTCCTGGGTTGCATCTGGCGTACTGCTGATATAGCCATTAATAATTTCCTCTATCTCTTCGGGACTTTTTGCTGGCTTATGATTTTCACCATTTCTTTCAAAGCCATATACTTTCTCATTTCCAAAAATAAGCTCTATAGGCTCGCCTTTTGGTTTCATTTCCTTTGGATCCATTTCTACACCGTAAATTGGTGTTATATTTGAGCATCCCCAATAAAAGTAAATGCTTCCGTCATCATCAACAAATAAATGAGGATCCCAGAATGGGAATGTGCCTTCTATTTCTTCAAATTTGCCGTTTATTGGGTCTTTTGTTCTGAAAAATGAACAGTTACGATCTGTTTTTGAGGCAGAAAAATAAATATATTCACCTATTACACGTACATCTGGTGCATAATCATAAATGGGTACATCTTTCAATGAATGAAACTCCCAATCCGTAAGATTGTCGCTGCATAAGAATCCTGCAGTCATTGACGCAAAGAGATAATATTTACTCTTAAACTCAACCATTGAAGGATCAGCCGCTTCTCTATTAACAGTGAGCTGCTCATTTCGCACATTAAACTGATATTTATATGACATATTTATAGGGTTGCATATATACTTCATAATTTTTTCCTCCACAATCGTTTATTGGATGCCCTTGCAGATATCTCCCAAAACCTTCAAGCTTTCCTTTGGATATCTGGTTTGCGTCGTTCTATCAACGGATATAAGTCCATACTTTGGCTTATAGCCTAATGACCACTCAAAGTTATCTAACAGTGACCAGTGCAAATATCCAATCACATTAATGCCTTCTTCTATGCATTGATGCAAGCCTGTCAATGCGCTTTCTATGAACTCTACTCTTTCTTGATCATCGCTTGTGCATACGCCATTTTCAGTTATAAGTATGGGCTTTTCCCAATGTTTAGAAACAAATCTTACTACGCCAGCCAGCGCTTCAGGATAGTATTCATAACCCGCTTCTGTTACTCTAGTACTTTCATCAGGCTGTATTTTACCATTTGGTCCATAAACACTGCGTGTATAATTTTGAAGTCCAAAGAAATCATCCTTTTGAATATAAGGCAAGTAGTGCAAGAAATCCTCATCTTGCATTTCTTTTACGTATGCTTCACCTCCAGGTAATGCTTGGTAGTCATACACGGACATCGTAATGCCAACCTTGATGGTAGGATTCACTTCTTTAATAACTTCTCTGGCTCTTTCATGACATTTCATGATCAGTAGATCTCCATTTTCAGTACGAGGTGAAAGAAACACTTGTACTTTTCTTGGATCTATACCAAAGGCCTCTCCCATCGTTCTCATGCTTTGTTCCATCATACTTTGCATATCCATATTGATACCTACCTGAACATCCACATGTTCAGATTTCACAGCTGATTCCATCTGCATTTTAGCACTCATATCACTCATTATTCTTA
>CAZJIO010000049.1:26250-27212 GCA_964546035.1 uncultured Eubacteriales bacterium
ACAAATATATGGCGTCAAGTCTCCGAGCTCTAAAGCAACATATCTACAGTAATCCCCGAAATACTCAATAGTCGTTTTACTTTCCCATCCCCCTTCTTGTATCAACCACTTTGGCGATGAAAAGTGATGCATGGTTACAACAGGCGTTAATCCATTCTCATAACAGCATTTTAATACATCTCGATAATGTTCAATTTCCTTTTTGTCAAAATTGCCTTTTGATGGCTCTATTCTTGCCCACTCAATTGAAAATCTATACGCATTGAGTCCTGCATCTGCCATCATTTTTATGTCCTCACGATACTTAGTATAGTGATCAACACCATCCAGAGATGGCTCTATGTAATACGACCCTGGCATATTTTCCATGGTCCAACTATCACTGTTTACGTTATTTCCCTCAACTTGATGTGCAGCTGTAGCAGCACCCATCATAAAATTGCTTTCAAACTTTTTCATTTAAAATATCTCCTCTCTTAAAGAACTCACTTATGATCTGTAGTACGCTTTGACTTATCGTAATTATAGAATACATTTGCATTTTAGTATTGCATATATGTACCCGCAATTATATAATGGTATCATCTTTGAAAAGGAGCACACCCTATGACTGATATCAATAAATTCTGTGAGTATCTTTATAACTCTTCATATATTCCAATTTACTTATATGATAATTATGAATTGACAGATTGTTATCCCATACAGCAAAAACATACAATTCCACCCTCCCAATACCTGACAAAACTATGGGAAACAGAGAAGAAAGTAACCTATATAACAACATCCTTTTATTCCTATTACGGATGCATCAAACTAGAAAACAGTAGCACCTGTATGGTCATTGGTCCTATCAATGACTTTCATTACACGAATGCTACTCTTTTAACCATGAAGAGAGAATTTTTTATCGAAATCTCTAACACAGAAAGTTTTTTTGATTTTTTCCACAATATTCCTAC
>CAZJIO010000050.1:0-1677 GCA_964546035.1 uncultured Eubacteriales bacterium
TGAACAGAACAAGAGTGTGACTGGAGTTCAGACGTGTATAGGAATCTGTACCTGAAGTATTGGTAAATGTAGTTCCAATCATTGATAACCTTGCTTTTTCTAGGGTTGAATAATCCTCTGTACTTAAACCTTTTCCATCTACTTTATCAACTTTATCTGCTAACGCATCCTCCAAATCAAGTTGAGTTACATAAACTTCTGAGCTAAGAGTTGCTGAAACATTGCTTGCATTCCCAATCAAGGTTATAACATTGATATATCTTTCAATAACATCAGGTCCTCCACCTGCAGGTATGTATTCTGCATTTGCACCAGCATTTCCATAGCAATATAATATTTCACCTTCGTCAGGATCCATTGCAAAAATACCAATTTCTCTCCAATAAAATCCTGATAATATATCAGCATTTGAAAGATAAGATTTTACTTTTGCTTGTCCTTCAATATACAAATCAATGCTTAAAATACTTAATGTTTTCTTTGAACTAATGAGGTTATTAAGTTCAAGAATGCTTTGTCCGGAAAGACTACCATCACCAATTTTTATATTGGTGAAATTTAATTGAACTCCTGACTGAGCTTTAGTTTGTAAGTTTCTTCCCTTATTCGTTAATAACAAACCTCCGAATGCACCCATCTAAACCACCTGCCTTATCGTCATAAAATCTGCAATATGAATCACATTGCCAAAATAAATATTTAATTCATCTGCTGCTGTAATTTCAACACCATCAAAACGAGATCTTTTATTCTTAACAAAATCGATTGCCTTTAAGAACTTTTGAAGATTAGTACTTGTCACCGAATTATTTGCTGTTAAAACTTTGAAATGAAAAGGATCCCCTCCATATTGAAACCACTCTAAGACTTCACCATCTCCAAATAGTTCCTCAATCAATAGTTCAACAGCATAAGGCGTTCCCCTAGTCTTTTGGATAAGTAAGGCGCTTTTTACGTTTTTTCTCTTAATGTCTATAGAAGCTTCTGAGTCATACCAATCAACATGAAATTGCCACGCTAATATATCTAAGACGTCTTCAGGTAAAGAATCAATTCTACTATAAATCTGTACCGCTTCAACTTGAGTGGCAACACCAATGAATTGTGGGTTTAATGCTGCACAAAATCCTTGTGTGGTTTCATCTTTCTGCATTGAAAGGGTTTGGAGCGATAAAAGGTCCAAGCTATCTAAGTTCATCTATACCAAACCTCCATAGACTATATTTTTTGTGCCTATTTTTGCAACTTTATCAACATCCAAAATAGTGAATATCGGAGACGTGAGGTTAACCCTGAAAGCACCATTTGTATACATTAGACTTAGTAAATAATCAGGATTAATATTTCGCTTTAGCGCTGAATATTGCCATTTTATGTACTCGTCAACTACACCTCCAGGTCCCTCAATTTTTTGTCTGATTATTGCAACCTCAGCAGCTCTCTCATTGCTTATATAGTACGTTAACGAAATATTATATTGTTCTTCATCTGGTGCAAAAACCAGAACATAATCCGTTAGTGGTCTTCTGTTCTTGGCATTCACTGCTAAAGTTACCTTGTCTAATATCTCTTGGGTAGGCAACTCACCGTCTTTCATAAGCACAAATATATCTACTTCACCAGGATTAAGGGACGTCACTTTTGCATCAGAGATATTAATGTCCGCTGACTTGGCGA
>CAZJIO010000050.1:1697-2470 GCA_964546035.1 uncultured Eubacteriales bacterium
CCTTCTGGACCTGCTACACTGAAAGATGCTGGAGCTAATTGAATTCTTTCTCTGTAAGCATCATCACTCTCGATATCAGATCCACCATTACTTTCATTAATGTTTGCAACAGACTGAACATATGCAACTGGATCCACTAAAAGATTGATTTGCCCTGATAAAAATTCATTGTATTTAGCCCCACCCTCAATAGAATCCGCTATTACATCTCCATATGTACTTCCTGAAGGAATAGTAAGATCTGATTTAGTTTGATAATAGAGAACTCCGTCCGGTGTAACCCTTGTCCCTTCATTAATTATAACGTCCATGATCTGTGCACCAGACAAGGTGAATCTCATTGAAACACTAGCTTTTTGAGCTTCTAATCTACTTACACCAACCCATATACCTAACGCATTTAAAGCCTCACCCGATGCAAATGGCAAAAGATTCTGATTGGCAGAATAGTTGATATCATTCTTCAAAGCCACGATAACAGGAGTTTCTTGCAATAAAAATATCCTGCGTTCATCACCAGGATATAATGTCGTTTGTAATTCCGTCTCAAAGCTTTCTATGAGTTCAGATTGAATTTTCTTTGAATCTACTTCTACGAACTCTATTTCCTTAAACTTGCTCATATTTCTATCACCACCTTGAAGTTAAGATTTCCTAATTCTGACATTCCAATAAAGTCAACAGATTCTAGCTTTGCCCTTGGTTCCCTTGTTTCAATCGCGTTATGTATTTGTGCTATCGTTTTTGAAATAGCTTCTGGTAACGGTAGGTCA
>CAZJIO010000050.1:2510-3714 GCA_964546035.1 uncultured Eubacteriales bacterium
AAACTCTATCATAAGCTACCTCATAATTATAAGTATTGATAAGATTATAAACGTTTTGAGCTATCCTCTCATATCCTTTTGCTCCCCAATTCAACTGATGCTCTTTTGTGGTATCAATTGTGATTTGCATAATCACGCCTCCTAACCTTAAGAATTTAATAGGTCCTGATATGCTGTAAACGCATTGTTATTATTTCTTTTTTGACTAGTTTTTTCTGGTGGATCAAATATGGATTGGTCTGCCTGTGTATTAACAAAGGATGTTGTTGCTGAATTATTTTTGGTTTGTTGCGCCTTTCCTTCCCTAACATACTCTTCAAAATCAAGCTTTAATACTGCTTCAATCATGTTTCCATCACCATCGAGCTCTACAGCAGATGCATTGGTAGATTTTAATAACCATTTATTTACTCCTAAAGGCTTATTCCCAATTATGAGATAATCTGGTTGTGCATTAAGCTTAATCTTTTCCCAGTCCTCGATTTCTTTTCTAACCTTTAAATTCAGGGTGGCCTTAAGTGTTATTTGAAAACTCAATACATCAAGACTTGCTCCCTTAATATAGGTAGATGGTTTACTACCTAATTTTTCTTGTGATTCTGTGCTTAAGCTACCACCCCAAGCGATTCCATTCATGATATATTTCTTATTTGTACTTACCTGGAATGATTTATTTTTATAAGTCGCAATCAACTTAACACCTCCTAGAAAACAGCTATTATTAATCCATCTAACATGTTGGAAGAAAAGAATACGACTGCTACACGATCATTTATCTGTGGTGTAAGATTATTTGCATAAGGTATTTCAGCAGTTGTTATATCGTCTAGATCCTTAAAAGTTACTCTTGCAACTTTTTTAACCGAATCAATCGAGGTAATCTGACCTTTTCTTGTCATTTAATATCCCTCCAATGGTCTTCTTACATTTAAACTAGTGCGACTATTGATTAGGTCGTGTGCCAATCTTTGGATAAAATACTTCCCATCAAATAGGCCAATGCCAGTTATCTCAATATTGGTACCTGCAGCATATTTTATATTTAAATTTACATCAAAGCTCCCTGTGATCATCTTTTTGTTCTTGCTCCTAAGTAAACCTTTTGACCATCTATTAGCCTCTGCCTGATTAGTAGCAAAGGCATTTAGATTGAGTGTTGGACCATAGATGCTTTTACTTTCGTAATCACCTTTTATTAAGGTGT
>CAZJIO010000050.1:3755-18972 GCA_964546035.1 uncultured Eubacteriales bacterium
GACGCACTTCTGAAAGATTTCAGTTGAAATATCTTTAAATTCATAATTACCGATCATATTAGATGCAGTTATAATAGAGTTTTTTACATCAATTGGGCTCTGCTCTCTTGTATGCTCATCATAAATTACTAAAGATCTGTTACTGATCTTTAATGCATATCCTTCTAACATGCATCTATAGGACAAAAAATCAAAGTCAGCTAGCTCAATCTGATCAACACGCTCATATAAATGGTTAATAACATCATAGTGCTGAAAACTAAAATCATATTTTGACGCTATTACCGAAACCATCTCTAAAAACCTAACATTTTCCCACCCTTTAGAATAACAAGTTTTGCTATTTTGAGGTATTGACAAAGCTTTAATACCAAATAATCCAGAGTTTTGTCCGCGTTCATCAATATACATAATTCCAGAACTAAAACTTCCATCTTTAACCTCAATGGTGTCATTCTTTTGTGGTTTCCACTTGCTCCATAATCCTAAAGTATCTGAAAAAACAGCTCTAATGCTATCAGGAATTCCCCCAGCATTATCTTTAATCTCTAATACTATAGGATTTACTGAAGCTGTAATGTCTACATCATTGTAAAGGATCTGCATGTTACACCCTCTTCCATGGTGGTAAACTGTCTGCCTTTTCTTCCTCAATGACAGGAATTTTAAGCGTTATACCAGCTTTAAATTTAAGAACTTGCCTATACTCTGGATTAGCTTGAATAATGGTTGAAGCGAACTTTTCGGCATTATAAAAATCGAGGGAGATAGCATCAAATGTATCTCCCTCTAGTGTTAGATAGTTATAATATTGATTAGGCAAATCTCTCCCTCTCCTTCTCTGCAAAATATCGATCTATCATTTCCATAAACTCTTTGTAACTGTTTCTAAGCATGTTCTCAATTTCAGTAGTATTAGCTCCTGTGATATTAGGTGAATATACAATTTGTACTCCACCCCCACCGGATACCCCTAATGCTTTTGCAGTTTGGTTAAGAAGTGATAAACTTCTTGGTGTCCTTTTTAACGGAATAGCAGCTTCTGGACCTGCTTCACCAAAGATTGAAGGTTGATTTGCAAAACCACCTTGAGCAAACATAGGCATTTCAGGAATATTAAAACCAAATGTTTTACCACCTAATTCTGGTACCCAATCTGGTACTGTAAAAGATAGTCCATTAATAGCTCTTATGACAATATTGACTAGACCAACAATGCCATTAACTCTATCTTTAATACCACCAACAATGCCATCCCAAAGGTTTGTAAAGAAATTTGTTAACCCTTCCCATCCTGATTTAAAACCATTTACTATCTTTTGTCCTAGTCCTGAAAACCAATTCCCAACACCTTCAAAGAAAGGAATGACATTATTTTTCCATAGCCCAACAACAAAGGCAGTTACTTGATCCCAATTATTCCATAGCCACCAGATACCAGCAACAAGAATGCCAATGGCTGCGACTATAGCTAAAATAATCCAGGTCATTGGGTTCGCTAATACTGCTGCGTTTAATGCCCATTGTGTAACTGTAGCGGTGCCATTAGCTATTGCAATAGCAGCCATGATAGTTTCATAGATGGCCATACCTAATGTGATTGCTTTCCATGCTACCATTGCTGCAACTATGCCAACAATAATTGGTGCAATTTTGCTCCCATTACGACTAATAAAATTAAAAAGTTTGGCCCCTCCATTATATATCGATGAAATAATTGGCACTAGCTTTCCAAACTTTTCAGCAAACGTCTGTACACCTTCCTTAATGTTCGGCATATTGTTCTGTATCAGATCTACAAAGTTTTGTAAATAGGGTAATAATGTTTCTACAAGTGAAAAGCCGACACCTTTTAAACTCTTTTTCATAGTATCCCAGGTGTCTCCAAGTTTATTGGACTTCACAATCATTTCATCCGACATGATCATTCCATATTCTTCAGACTGTCTTGATAATTCTTGAAGACCATCAACCCCGGCATCAAATAAAGGGATAAGCTCAGCTGCACCATTTCCAAAGATTTTCATGGCCAAAGCATTACGTTCTGCTTCATTCTGCATCTGAGATAAAGCCACAATGGTTTCATTAAATATTTCCCCTTGTGGCCTTAGATTCTTGTTCAAATCAAGTACATGAATGTTAAGTGCTTTAAAAGCAAGAGCTGCTGCACTTCCATCCTCATCAGCGCTAGCCATGTTCTTGGTCATTTTGGCTATGCTAGAACCGACAGTATCAAAATTTACACCTAACTGACCAGTCATATAGTCAAGCTTTTGTAATTGTTCAAAAGATAACCCTGTTCTTATAGCCATCTTATCAATTTTGTCTGCATATTCAACTGTATCATTTGTAGTTTTAACTATAGAGGCTCCAACAGCTAAAATACCAGTTCCTACCATAACTGCAGCATTCTTTACAATTCCCATGGCACGACTAGCCATATTTGAAAGTTTATTCGTACTTGCGCCAGTTTCATCAGCTAGCGACGAAGCTTTTTGCATAGCTTTTTGAAGACTAGGATCAACTTTACCAGCTAAAACAATAAGCGCTTCAAGCTCTTTTTTATTTGCCATTTCCCTTTTCAACCTCCTTTTTCTGGCGTTCCGCTTCATCAGCTAATGCCTCATAAAAGGTTATCAAATCAATTATGCTCATATCTAAGCACTCAGTTCGTGATGCAAATTTATTAAATACAATTTGAGTAATACATGCATTTAGATAATCATCCGTTACGATGCATCCGAACTCAGAAAGAAAAAATCCCTCACTAATGTTTCTGCCCTGCATGAATCCTTAGCACTAATTCTCAGGACATCTTCAACTTCAATACCCTCATTAACTTTTCTCACGGCAGCTACAAAAAGAAATAAATGATAGTCCGAATCAAGCTCCTGTACCATCAAGGTATTTCCTGCCTTTTTGTAAATCTTCGTTGCTCTTGCTTTATCATTAGCTGTCATTTCTTCAAAGTCATATGTTAGCTCAGTTACTTTTTCCCCATTGATCTCAATAGGTTTTGTAAGTTTAAATGATGCCATAGTCTTCTATACCTCCAAAATTTATTCAGTACAAATTAAAGAGCAGCCTATTGTAAGGCTGCTCTAAGTTTTTCCATATAATCAACACCATTAACTACGTATTTGTAGTTGAATTTGTCGATTAATAATACTTCTTTTCCGTCAACAACTTTTCTGATTGTCAATACTTCAAATTCACTTGACCCATCTGATGAAGCATTGGTTTCAATTTTACCCATATCATATTTTTTATTGATTACAGTCATGAATGCTTTGTTCTGAATCAACCCTACATTCGATTGAGTGCTGTCGAAACGGTCTGTCACCCATACGATTTCAATGTTAATTTGACCTGGTCTACTAAGGTGAGCATATTGCTCTGTGTCTGCTCGGTTATTTATGACGAGTGTCATGCTCGCTATTTGACCAAATGATGGAAGGTCTACCTCACCAAGGATACCAGCACCTTTGATGGTATCCGTAAGTTTCTCAATTGATGGTAATTGGATGTCTGCACTATCATCAATAACTTCTAATTTCCCATCTGAGTTGGTGGCTTTTAGCTTGTAATTAACTGTCTTATTCGTAATTTTAGGCATTAATTAGCACCTCCAAATAGGTTTTCAATACCCTTTGTGGTATATTGAACTACGAATGTCATGGATTTAGCAACCGGTGTCATAGTACCTTTAATGTCGAAAACAAAATCCCCTTCTACAATTGAGCTTGTAGGGTTACTTGTCTCATTAAAATAGATGCCACCATAAAGCAATTGACCATCCGCAATCATTCCATTTAACCACGTCTGAGAATCATTTAGTATGGTATCTACAGTACTTCTTGTTAATGGTCCATCGATTGAATTAATATATCTGTTTTGGAATGAATTTGTTAAATACATCATCATTCTGATGCTTGCATCAAAAACTTCCTTAGGATCCATCTCAGTACCAAATTCATAATTAGCACAATGAGGTCCCCATAATACCCATGAACCAGATGCAAAATTATATGTAGTGATTCCATGTTCATTGAGTTTGTTGGCTTCTACTTCATCGAAGAAGATTTCAGTACCGTCAAAGAGCACTGGACCTGTTATATCAAGCTTTTTATTTGATGGAGAAACATAAGGTGCATTGCCACTAATGAAATCAGTTTGCTGCATTCTAAGTGATATTAAAGTCGATGCAAAAAAGGTTTTCCCATAAGACTCAGCTTTTGGCCAACCCACTTTTAATCTAGAATCAACATAACCATTATCTTCCTTCCAATCAATGGCACCAACCAATGTTGTAACTAAGTCACTACCTATATCAGCAACTACCAATGCATCCCAGTGCCCATTGATCTTGTTGGATTTTTCAATCATGGCTTCTTTAATCACCTTGATATGTGACCATCCAGGAGCTGCAATGATTGTAGGAATCATATTGAATGATTGGTAAATCATTTCAATTGCTGAAATTCCAGTTCTAACCCCTGCATCAATGCCTCCAATAATCTGAGCACTATCAACTGTTGTGATATCCATTACATCGAATGTTGCACTTGTAGGATTTGAAAGTGTCTTACCTGGTAATGCCGTAAGTTTTACCTTCTCACCAACGTATTCAGCCGTGTAATCCACACCCTGAGTTTTGGTAGCTATTGTTATGGAATCTAAAACTGCAGGTGCATTTATGTAGCCGATACCATTTGTTATTTGAACGGACATGGTAGCTTCATCAACGTCAGTTGCTGGGTCCATTACATTGATTACAACAATAGGTCCCATTGGTGCAATCCTATTCTTGAAATGAGCATAAACTGCTTCACATAATGTAAAAGTTTCCCAATCATCAGAGTAACCTATTTTCTGCTTTGCCTCTTCAAAGCTAGTGATAAGTATTGGCTTATTAATAGCTTCAGTAAGATCTGCTACTTGTTGAATAGGTGCAGTCCCTATGTAAACAGGTAATGTCATTACACCAGAAGGTGGTAATTGGTCTGTTGTTGGTACTTGTATTCCATAAATCCCATGTTTATATGGCATTTCTTCACTTCCTCTCGTAATTATAAAAGTTCATTTGTGACTAAGTTTAGGATTTCCGCTGGAGTTCTAAATGTAAGCCATCCAACCCAATATCCCATAGATTGTTGTTGATACATACCCCACTTAAATGGCTTATAAGCAGTGATCATTTTTGAGGAAATTTCTAATCTTGTACGATAAATCAGGTTTATGAGATCCTGATACCCATTATTATTAGGACAAAAATCACCCTCTGGATAATAGGTACCTGGATTATAAACGATAAAGTTGAGTCGAATATTTAATCCTGCCTCGCTCCCATCATCGTCTCCATCATCAAAACCTACAGTTATGCATGGAATTGCCTTTTTAATATCATCCGGCAATTGTTGTTCGATATCATTAAGTTGATTAGGTGGTGGAAGCCAATTTGAGAAGACATTAGGATGCATAATTTGATATTTCGTGATGTCGTCATCGTATGGTACTTGAAACTTGATTTTAGGGCATACATGCTCTTTTATGAAGTCTTTTATTGTATCTAAAATAGTATTATCGCTCATTTATGCTTTCACCTTCTTTAAACGATAATTTATTTCGTGCTCGATTCTTTCTTGAAGTTTCTTGTTAGCCTCTTCCTGAAGATTTTTATTAACGTTTACTGACATGATCATCTGAGGGATAGATACAGTTCTGATGACATGTATCCTTTCTTTTTGAAGTCCAGTATTAAAACCTTTCTTCATCTTTATTTTTTGCCCATTACCAAACCTTTTAAATACGTTAAATTGAACCATATCTTCAGACTTAGCACCAGTTCCTCCAACAAAGCCACTAGGTGAAACTCCTAGCTTCTTTGAGCCCTCAGTTTTCTTAATTTTTACTTTCACTTGCTTCAATGCGCCAGATTGTTTGGGACTAAACGGAAAATGGGCTATCGATAATCTGTACCCTTTAGATTGAATATAAGCTAATAGATTACTTTTATTTGCCCTTCGCTTTGTTAATGTCTTCTTTACATCAGTACTTTTTATTGCGTACTCTGATGTAACCATTTTAGCTATTTTAGTCCCTATATAATCTGTGGTTCTATTTATTGCGGAACATGCTGCACCAGGTATTTGTTTTTCTAAAGCTTCAAGACCCTTCATGATGTTATTAATCTGACTTGAATCAATATTTATGACTCGTTCATTATTATATGACCTATAGCTCATATCACTCACTCCTATTTTGAGTTATTAGAATCTCATAGATTCCATCCTCTAGTTTAACGTCGACTACATACATTAACTTATTGTCAAAGAGCTGAGTAGCGCCAATCTTAGGCTTAATATCACTGAATTCTGTCATCGATGCAAAATAAAGGATCATGCCTGAACTGATACCGTTAAACTCCTTCTCAACGCGTTCTTTCAGCTTGTCCTCATCTATCACAATACATCTGGTCATCTTGTCGATGACCTTTTCTACTGCAAACTCAGATATATTGAAGAATGTTGTATTGATATCTTGTTGGGCATAATCCTTAAAATTCATTTTGCACACCTCTATTCACTAAGTTCTTCAATTAGTTCTTCAATAAATTGAACAATCTCTTCTCTGTTCTCAGCAGCTTTTTCTTTTTCAAGAAATCCGTTTAAGATTTCTACATCATCAATTGTTCTGAGATGGTCTTCTGCCTCATCTAAGCTCATCTTTGATAAATCGACTTCATCACCCTCTTCACCAAGTTCATCAATTAGATCTTCAATAACTTGAATAATCCCTTTTCTGTTCTTAGTAGAGATTTCTTTTTTGAGTAATTCTTTTAAAGTCTCAATATCATCGATTGTGCTAATATAAGCTTTAGCTTTATTAGCGCTCATCTTTGATAAATCAGTTTCATAGTCGCTGCCATCTTCTTCATCGATTTCTACAAGCTCACAATAACCGTTCTTAACAAGCTCATATTCTTCTCCAGAAGTAAGTCCTTTGATGATATCCCCGGTTAAATATTCAACTTTATTTTTTCTTACCCTATACATGATAACTTTAACAGCCATATTGACCTCCTAATATACGACTGCAACATACCAATCATCAATGTCTGTAGGCACTGGAAGTGGTCTCGCGCTTAATCGTAGTGTTGTAATATCATTGTTGCTATCAACATTGTTTTTAGGGATTCTAGTACCTTCGTAAGTAACAAATGTACCATTTTCGATCTGGGTAACAGCACCATAAATACGTTTACCCATATTAATGCTACCCATGATTAGATTTTTAGCAGGCATCATTGGTTGTTCAACACCACCGTCATCGATAAACCATTCATCATATTGGTAAATCTCAAGACCAAGATCAGGTAAGTAAGCAACCATAGTAACTGCTGGACTAATAATTTTAGGTTCAACTTTACCAAATTGGAATCTTGCAACATCATTAAGCTTTTGGATCTTGGAATTGCTAATGAATAAACTAGCTACATCCGAAGCCATAATGACAACATTAGGTGCTTTACCAGTTGATTTGATGATGGCTTGTCTCCATGCTTTTAAATCATCATGAGGATCAGAATTTATCAAGTCATCCCATTTGTCAGTTCCGAGTAAAGTAACTTTTTGTGTTAATCCAAAATCTACTTCCTGATCAACTGTATTTTCGTTTTTGTCATCGACGATACCTTTCATCGTCACTTTACCATTAAGAAGAATTTCTCGACACATCCATTCTTCTCTTCTAGTGATTTGTTCATCAAGATCAGCCATATCTTGTCCAACTAGCTCAGCTGCTCTTTGAGCTGGAGTCTTTGTGCTGTAAACAGCTTCACCCATTTGGCGATTTGATAAATCATCAACGGTGGTCACTCTTTCAGGAGCAATTTTTGGAACTGAGTATGTATTTGTCTTGTAACCTTCTCGACTTACAGCGATACCACCCACACGTGGAGCAACAAATGGCGCCATCATTCTTTTGCCTTTTTTAAAGTCCACATCGATTTTTGAAGCAACTTTTGTCTCAACTTTAGAGAAGAATGTATCTCTAAAGAAGGAATATGCTGGTTTCATGATAGCAACTGCTGCTAACATTTCTCTTGTAGTATAGATTTGAATAGTGTTATTTCCCATTTTTTATAACCCTCCTAAGATTAAATGATGTCTTTTAAGAAAATACCGTTTTTTCTTAACTCGTCTTCGTGCATTTCTGGTGTGTCTGTAGAACCAAAGGTTAATGCACCCTTGTTGAACTCGCCTGATTCGTAGCATTGTGCAACAACATCAGCTGCAGTTGTGTCGATATCATCAGCTAAAATAAATTTGGCTTCTTTAGAACCATCAACTGCGGCCGCAGCACATAACTTGCCTTTACTTGAAGCAGTGATTATACCAAGTACACTACCTCTTTTCAAAATACCTTGACCGGATGCCACTGTTACGCCTTTTACAAGTACTGAAACACTGTTTCCAGCCATCAGTTTATCTGGTACGAATGAACCTACTTCACTAAATAATTGTTCTGGCATTATTAACCCCTCCTATTGTTTGCTCCTGCTACCATAGCATTGACTCTATCTTTAGAATCTAGAGCTGCTTGTTCACTTTCTTGGTTAGTTGGATTAGCTGCAACATTGTTTACACCTGAATCTTTTGTATCAACTGCCACATTTTCAAGATACTTTGTGCCATTCTTAGAATCGTTTTTGATAGCTTCAAATGCTAATTCTTGTGCATTCTTAATGCTATCACCATACTTGGCAGCATTAACCATCTTAGAATCTAGGTTATTTGCTATCTCATCAATAGACTTTAACCTATCTCGCTCGGCTTTTATTCCCTCTTCTCTAGCAGCATCCGTTGCCTGCTTAACAAGATCAGGGAATGCATTTCTTAATTCTTCTAGATTTTTGATTTCCATGCCTTCACTACCTCCTTGGTTGCTTTTATTAATGGGAACAGCCATGTTATCAAGTTTAATAACTGGCTGATTGCCAACAATGTAATTAGAGAAACTGGGCTTGTTTTTGAAGCAACTTATATCATGTTTAACACCTGCAACAAATAGATATTTGTTGTCATTCGAAACACTTGTTCCTTCATCTGATCCTATATCAAACATAATTTCATCAATGAAGCCCATTTCTTTTGCCTGTTCACCGGTATACCACGTTTCATTTTTCATGATCTCGGTAATTTCTTCTTTTGTATGACTAAACCTAAGTGAATAAGCATTAATAATAGATTCCTTAATGCTTGTCCAAGCATTCATTGCCTTTTGTAAATCCTCGCCACCATACCATCCCCTCAATAACATTGCTGGATCATGAATCATTATGTTCACATACGAAGGTGATTTAATGATATCCCCAGCTGTCATAACTATGGTTGCCGCACTAGCTGCTAGACCTTCTATTTGAGATGTGATGGATGCATTGTACTTTTCTTTATAAAGTTTAAGGTTGGTTAGTATCGCATATGCGGCAAATACATCCCCCCCAACCGAGTTGATTCTAAGCTTAATATTCTTGCCGTTCTGATTGTTAAGTTCTTTGATAAACTCGTTCTGAACAATCATTTCTGACTCATCCCACCATGGTCTTTCAGATGCGATTGGCCCATAAAACATTAACTCTGATTCTGATTCTGAATTATTCTTAAATTCCCAAAACTTTACTATATTACTCATCGAGATTCACTCCTTTCTTTTCTTGAAAAATAATGTTTGCTTCATTTAAAGCCTTATTTTCTCTAGTTATTTGGGTGACATTATCATCAAAATTTCCACCAGTAAGTTCCATAGTCTCACGTTCCCTAGTGCTGAAACCACTTTCAACCTTTAGTCTAGCAGCTGTAACCTCTTGAACTGGGTTAAGCTGCCCTTGTGTTGGTCCAATCCACTCTGATCCACACCATGCATTCTTTATTGCCGGATCGTTGAAGAAACCAGGTGCAATCACTCTTCCTCTTGCAACTGCCTCACTTAACCATATCTCATAGATTGGTTGGCAAAAGTCATCAGCAAACCATGTTCTTTTCATTCTGAATGCTTTCCAAGCTTCAAGTAATGAAGCTCTACTAGCTGAATAGGATGAATTGAAAGATTTTATTAAAAGTTCGTAAGGTATTTCTAAAGCTGCACCAATCATTTTTAAGATTGATGTAACAAATGGGTCAAACCCACTTGATGGCCGTTTAGGATCCGCAAATTCAATACCTTCCCCAGGTGCTAATACATTGATGGTTCCAGCTCCGAGTTCATATGAATTAGGATCTATGTCATCAACCCTTTGTTCTTCTGATATTGAATAACTCATATCATCATTCCTTGCACCATTTTGAGTAATGAATGCAGTAAAAAAAGCAGTTACTACAGCAGCTGTAAGTTCAGCTTCTGTGTATCTGCTTATTTGTTTTAATGCTTCTATTACTGGTGACAAATATGGAACACCTCTATACTGCTCACAGCGTTCAGATTCCATCAGTTGTAAAATGTTAGGATTACCAGTGATCTTTCCAAATGCTTCAACTCGCTTCCATTCTTTTGTAAGATTTAGATCACTAGGGTACGAATTACATATCCAGTATGCAACTATAGCTCCATTTGGATCTATTTCAACACCGCTATTGATTGTGTTGCCATTTGGAAGCTTTTTAATATCCTGTTCAAAAGAAAGCATATTTACCGCCCCTGTATTATCAGGTGTAGAAATCCTGTCCGCTTCTATCAGATGGATATTTAATGAATACGGCATGAAGTATGTAGTTTCTTGGTTTTTAATAATAGCCCACCCATCACCATTCATTAACCACGACATGAGTGCTATCTGTTGGAGCTCATAAAAATTATTTAACCTGGTTGCATCACACCATCTTGACTTAGCCCATAAACTAAACTCTCGTTCAGCATTCTTTTCCCATGCATCAGCCGCTTCTTGGGTCATTCCTAACTTTGAAAAATCAATGCGACTTTTGAGCCTTAGACCTTGACCGATAACATTGGTTCTATTTGTCTTGATGGCTGATATACCTATTGGGGCATTCATAGCTAGTTGCCGTGATCTACTTCTTAATGTCGCAAGATTTTTGTTGATATCATTAAACGGGCTCTCACTTGTCTCAGTCCAACCTTTCATTGACTTCTTCATATGACTAGCTCCACTCTCTGAATAACCGCTATTTAATATCTTAATCTTTGTTCTAGCTACATCTCTCTCCAACCCTCGCTGTGGACTGAAGTAATTTATCGCTCTATCAACTATATTCAATTTCCCACCCCCTTATAGATCTCTTGGAGTAACTCGATATACTTTTCTAACGGATCCTGTGGTCTCTTTTATTTTCAACTCTTCAACCTCAACCTCAAGCTGCCTTATTTGAGTCTGAACGGATTGTAAATTAGCCCTTGTAAGGCTTCTACTCCCAATACTATACGCTTGACCAGATAATATTGCCTTTTCAGCTTCATAATAGAGATTTAATCTTTCTTTTGCCATTTCTAACCTAGTGCTTGACATAAAATTCACCCTCTTTTCTAGATATCAATACCTTTATTGACTACTCCACGCCTTGGTCTATCACTTTTTATTGGTGCTTTGGGATTATTATTACTGTTTCTTATGGTCCTTTCTAACACATCAAAAGGAGGACTGAGTATTTCAACAGCAGCAGTTGCATAATTTCTAAGGTCAAGTGCCTCGTTTCTTATACCACTTTTCTTCTTAACCCATTCCAATTGCTTAATTCCTTTTGAAAATTTTACTACTCTTCGCTCACTGGTAAGTGCTTTGAAGTAGTATTGGTCATAACCGCGTCCACTTTCTATCGGAAAATGACAATAACCAGGCTCTTCTTCGAATTGTACTTTCAGTCTTGATATGATTTTAGATTTCCCAGAGTCAACACCTAGAGTAAAAAGTGCACATTTCTCTAACTTGGTCCTTGTTGGCTTACCAACAAACGGAATTCCATAACCACCCTTACCTTTTATTGCGAATATCCTTCTATGCTCTCTCTTCTTACAGAATTTGTAAACGTCAGAAGCATTATAACCTGAGTCGACACAACAACAGGAGATCATGAGTTTGTTTCCATCTGAAAAACTAAATTCTTTTTGAAGATAAAGATCTAAGTCGTTCCATACTTGTAGTTTTTCAGGATCACCCATAAACTGTCGGTACTCAATACCCCAAGATTCATAATTATGGCTCCAACCTACAACCTCAATCTCTAATCTATCATCTTGAACGTCAACACCAGCTGTTAAAATAAGAACTTTTTCGGGAAGTTCACATTCATAACGTTCACGTCGTTTGAGAAGGACCTCTTCATCTGCCATTTCTCCATCTTGATCTTCCCAAGATTCACCTAAAGTTGTATTAATCCATGTCTTTAATACCTCTTTTCCTTTTGATTTAGCATCACGGAAGTTATCAATAATAGTACCCCAACGCTCCCATGGGCTGGCCAATGCATTAAGATGGAACCCTCGTACACCATTTATCTCCGGATTAGCAGCAATCCATAATCCCTCTCTTTCCTTCCATTCAAATTCTGTGAATCTTTCTTTACAGAATTTGCATTCCATCGTTACATCTTCAAAACGAATCTGTGACCAGGCTAAAGGTTGGTACTTTCCACACATTGGGCATGGTAAGTTCCATTCTTCTTTTGTACTAGATTCAAACTCTGCTTCGATTCTGGATGTTTCTTTTTCAGTTGGTGTTGAAACAAAAACTTTTTTTCTATTATGAAAAGTAGTAGTTCTCTTTTCAGCTAAACTAAGTGGATCTCCTTCATCACCAGCTGACATAGGAAATCTATCAACTTCATCTGCCAATAATACTCTTATGGGTCTACTTGAAAGCCCTGTCGGTGAATTTGCACCTACCATTACAACATAACCACCAGCAAAACCCTTTTCTAAGATAGTGTTATCACCATCTCTAGACTTACTATCACTAATCTTTCCACTGATAGCAGGGGTATCGCGGATCATAGTTGCCAAACGCTTTTTTGAAAATGCTTTTGCAAGGTCTACAGTAGGCATTACCACCATAATCGGCGCTGGATCATAGTCGATATGATAACCTAATATGTTCAAGATAATTTCTGTCTTTCCAACCTGAGACGAACACATTAAAACTATCTTTTCAATCTCTGGATCACTTATGCTGTCCATTATCTCTCTTTGATATGGTGCTCTGTCTGTTCTCCACTGCCCAGATTCTGCAGAACTCTCTGAGGATAATCGTCTATAGTTGTCTGCCCACTCACTCACTGTTAATTTAGGTGGTGGAGCTAATACTTTAGCAATTTCTCTGAATAATTTGAGGGTTTTTTTGCTAATCTTCTTCGAATTCTTCTTCATTTTCGTCGTCATAAGCCTCTTCTTCCTCTTCATCATCCATTGAAACATACTCATCTGATAAGAACATTTCAGGATTATAGTCACATAATTCTTCTAAAGCCTCAACTATTTCCTTAGAAATCAATGTTTGTATCAGGTTTATGTTGTCTCTTGCTATCAAAACAGGTGCTAATTTAACAGGTATATTCATTAATTTAGACCTGAAATTAGATAACATATGCTCCATAACATGCTTTACATCATCCGCTTCATGAATTTCACCCTTGATTTTGGCTAGTTGAATCTCTGCAATTTGACGTTTTACCATTTCGTGCTTAGCATGTTCATCTTCATAGTTTAATTCTTTGTTTTCACCCAGTCCCTCAACATCTTTATTAGTTTTAATGAATGCGATGTATTTTTGAACGCTGGAAAGAAGAACATACTTGCCTCTGACAGCTTTATCGATTAAACCTTCTTCTGCAAACTGCCTGATTCTACGATCGGTGACGTTCAAAACCTTTGCCATGACTGTTCCGGATACCGTTAAAGACTCTATATCTTCAATTGGATTGTTCTTTGTTGTCATAATTTTTATTCCTTTGCAATAAAAAAGGCACTTCGGAAACGGAAACGCCTTAAAAATATTTTCTGTAACTAGATGAATCCTGGGGTTCGTAGCACCCGCAGTAAAAAATATCCTCTGGGAGAACCTATGGGCATAAGATAGTGTTGGTTGCACCGGTGCAATTTACTAACTTATGCCCATTTATATTGGTTTTCCCTTGGAATTACCTAGAGGTGTCAATGATCTGGCCCCTCCGCACCTTTCAAGCTATGAATTACTTTGGAATTATTCATGCTAAAGGTTGCTTATGTCCAATGTAATCACAATGGACTTCGTTTAAAGCAGTATCCATTTGCTTTTTTATATATGTAAAAGGTATAACAACCTCTACATCCCTTTTGTTCTTCTTGTGTATTCTAAATCTAGGAATAACAATGTAATCAAGTAACCCGTAATAATCCAATAAACTGATAAGAACAAATAACACTAAGAATGCTATGCATATCGCTGTTACTATACACCACATTTGAATCATGTTATACCTCCATGATAGATCACATTAGTTTTCGTTTATATGCTGTTTGAATTTGACATATCTTGTTATTCTGTCAAATTCATTCGAATGTGATTCTTCTATATAAGCAATTTAAAATTCTCTTTTCGAATTTGACATATGTTTATTATGACAATTACGAATTTTATAGCCATATCATTTCCGTATATTCTTATACTTGAAAGTCTTAATTGCATTATCCTTTGTCTCTTGGGTTAGCCCAATATATCTCTTGGTAATACTAATATCAGAATGCTTATAGATTTCTTGAAGAGTCACTATATCACCCATTTGTTGATAGTAATGATACCCAAAAGTCTTTCGTGTTGAGTGACAGCCAATTCTTTCAAGTCCGAAATGCTTAGCTGCTGAGTTGAAAATGTTATATGCTTGTTGTCTTGTAATAGGTCCATGAATACCTTTGCTATTTTTCTTACGTGACGGGAATAGATATTCGTAACCTTTTTTCCCTTCTGTATAATGAGCAAATATTATCTTTAGATCATCATTGATAGCTATTAGCTGCTCATTACCTGTTTTGATTTCTCTCAGAGATATGAAGGCTTTATCTTTAATATCTCTAACTTTTAAAGGAAGAATATCAGAGATTCTTACGGGTGCATAAATTCCAGTTGAAAATAAAACATAATCTCTCTCAGATCTAGCTTTAAGATATTCCTGAATATCCTCAATAAGGTCATATTCCTTAATGGGCTCTACCGTATTCATCAGATCATCTCCAT
>CAZJIO010000050.1:18999-21303 GCA_964546035.1 uncultured Eubacteriales bacterium
TATGACAGATCATTTTTAACAAAAAAGAACCGCAACTGCTTATTTTGTTAAGTAGTTACGGTTCTTTTATACCTATTTTTTAAGGGGGTTTCTTGAAACCTTTTCACAGTAACAATATAACACGCCCCAAATATCATGTAAAACTCATAAAAATGTCAACTTAATATCATGGCCTTAAATACCTAGTTTATCAGCTTCATAGCTCCTAACCCATATAATAACAGTGATAATTCGTCTATCATGTCAAGGGCATATCTGTTGACGGTGCTCTCTGAAACGTTAAGTTTTTCAGCTGCTTTTAGCTTTCTTTCTAGCCATGGTAAACAGGTATATTCTTCATCAAGATACATCAACTGCATTGCCACATATTTGATATGAGTATTATTTGCTAAACAATCTCTTTCAAGTTTGGCCATTGCAGACTCTAACCAAACGATAAACATCATTGTGCGTGCTTTTGTTCGTTTAATAGATTCAATAACGATATCTTCCTTCAGCGGTTCATGTAGATGTAAATCGATATCATAACCATTTTCATCTTGATAATCAGTCCACACTCCATTTTCACAATGTGAAATCAATTTAGGATAGCTCTTGAGAAGTATCTTAGTATTACGAAATAAAGATTTCTTTTCTTCCTTTTCACGGTTTAATTTATCTAATCTAAGCACTTCTTGAGCCACTTCAATAGCGAATATTTTCTTTTGGTCCTCTATTTTTTTTTGATCTACTGTTGTCTTTTTTGCCAATCTCTTCACCTTCTCTCTTCAATAGCCTCTTCTGATGAAAGAACATCTATGTAATCCTTTCGGTTGTTTTTACGAGAGCCGTGGCTCTCATATTCAATATAAGGTTTTATCCTTCTCCCATTAAGCAGGGATGGCTATTTATATTAAGCAAAGGGGATTTGCTTAGTATATAGTTTTAGACTATTATTCATCAATTTCAAAACATTCTGCCAATGTTTCTTTTGGTATCTCAATCCAAGTAAAAGCACATTCGCATTTTTCTTGTACAAGTTCAAGTCTTATTTCTGCGCCAGTCATAGAATAACTATGTTCTGGTTTAGACCATAAGGTATCTACTGTGACATAATCATATTTTTCAATGGGGCATCCATCTTCATCTGTAAAAGGTAATTCAAATTCCTTAATACACTTATAAATCATTCACTTCACCTTCTTTCTACTCGTTATATCGTTCTTGTTGATAGGTTTTAAACTATTGCGTTGCTGTTTCTGTTTTATTTCCGTTATCTATTGGTGCTGAAGATTGTAAAGAAACCATACATGCGGACGATACCGTTAATCTGCCTTTTCCCCATTGATTAGGGATAACATAATAACTCATAAAATCAAGACCCCATTCAGAACCAATAATATAATAATGATTACTTCTGGTAGCTCTATCGAAAATATAAAGGCAAACTTCTTCAAATGTTGTTGTGATATCACCATACTTAAACTGCTTGTCGTATCTCCATTCTAAAGATAAATCAACATGAATAACCCCTATATCGCCCATTTTAGTTTTAAATGGAACTTGAACAAGCATGTTAATTTCACTTTTGAAATCGTTGTTTATACCCCTAACTTTATTCCATAATGCCTTTTCAATATTTCCTTTTGGGATAGTTATGTTAGGCCATTGGAGCTCGACATTTTCAAAACCTCTGTTGAATGGATAATCCCGGTTCTTTTTTTCAAACTCATAATCTAATCCTAAAAATCTTAAAATTTGCTCTGCGCTGTAATATTTCTTTTCTTCCATATTTCTCCTTCTCAGCTAACGCTAAATATCGTTCTAATGCGTTTCTATTTCAAATTGATTGAACATAAACTTGACCATATTAACGAGATCATCTTTAGTAGTCCCGTTATGAGTTTCCAACTCAACTTCTTGCTGTATTGCTTTAATCTTTTGAGTCTCTGACATTTCGTCCCAATTGTATTTCATTATACTACCTCACTTTCGTTCTTTTTTGGTGGGAGTATCGGATGTGGTGGACTATAACATCTAGCATGACTATTTGATGTAGCAAACCCTGTAACTAAAAACATTATTAAACATGCAATAATTAAAATAATCGTCAAAATCAATACCCCCTTACAATTAATCGTTTATTATAGTTTTACTCAGTCAATAATTGATCCAATATTTTTTACAACGATTGATATTTTCCCATCAATATTGGTTATGATCTCTATGCAATTTTTGTTGTTATAGATCTCCATCGGAATTATAATTTCAATACCGTTATCAGCCTTAATGCGTTGCTTTTCAAATGATTTTTCAATCGTCTTT
>CAZJIO010000050.1:21313-22972 GCA_964546035.1 uncultured Eubacteriales bacterium
AGACAGCCTAATAGTTTGTTCGGTTAATCCTCTTTTCTGTATAGCTTCAAGAAATTCTTCTTTAATCTCAGGCTGAGTTTCAAATACTTCGGCAGCAAACAGTTTCAGATTTATTTCACCTGAAGACTCGTCAAGTTGAATATACAAGCCTTCCTTAATTTCCATCTTCTTTTCGATGTCTTCATCAAAATATTTTCTTGCAATAAGATCAGTAACATTTTTCACAATGGCATACTGCTCTTTTGATGATGGCTTAGTGCTGCATTTAAGAAATCTTTTAGAAAGGTAGTTTTCCTTTACTCCATCTATTTCTACTTGTTTTTCAAGAACAAGCACATCCATTGAGTCTAACTTTATTAATATAGCCTCACCAATTCGTTGTCCCACCCCTGGTAATGTAGTTCGGTGTTGTATGATTGAGTTTACACTTTGTTCATTCTCAAAATCAGTGAAATGTATGTATGTACTTTGGTAGGTCATTTTCAATAAGGCTAAATATTGTGCTCCCTTATAATGAAAAGAAATAATTGCCAAGTCACCGGGATATATATTTTGATTTGATGACATGATTGTAAATAGCTGCTCAGATACATGTTGTGAAAATGTTGTGAACGATGATTCTCCCTTAATATATGACTTAAGGTTAATCAAGAATAGGTTATTATCCTCGTAAAACCTACATGTCTTGATTCTGTCATCATTCAAAGTACGAATAATATGATTTGCAAAAAAATCATATGAATCTGGACTTGAAGGCATCTCCTTCATAGAAATTACTGGCATTGAAATGATTGGATCAAGGATATTTACAATCATTTTATTTATAGTTAATTCTTCTATGTAATACATTTTAATTCCTCCAATACAATTAGATTATTGTTTATTAAAATTCCTTAGTGCTTCATCTTTTTTATACAATGTGAAACCATACTCATGGTCACATCTTACTAAATGATCCATTAAATGTGCCATGTCTGCATCGTCATCAAGTATTACATACTTATCAACATATGGATTTTCATCTAACCAAGCTTGTATTTCAAGCCCTCTATCGCCTTTTAATGATGGAGTGATTCCAATTACTTCTAATCTCAATCCACTATTTGCTAAAATTCCCTTCATTTCATCAAGACCAACATTTCTCCATGTAGACGACACAACTATTTTGGCATCCACTTCTTCGCCTAAAACGTTTACCCATTCAACCGCTGTTCTATTGTTGCACTTTCCATCACTTGGGAAGAAATAACGTAGTCTCTTTTTATTTTCATCCCACATACGAGTATTAATAACACCGTCACAATCTAAGAAAATTACATTCATATTTACCCCTTTCATTACTGTTTAATATCGTTCCTTCTTAGTAAACTGGAAAGTCAATTATTGGTTTCTTTCTGGATTTGCAAATGCTACACTGTTTCTTTGATCTCTACCTAGTTTAATGAGCTTCTCATTTATCCATCTAAACCATTCTTTATTAGATGCCGTCAAAGGGATAAATCCAGCATCAGAAGCAACTTTTCGATATTCTTTTAGCTCTCCACTTAAACTCGCTCTAGCTAGATAAAACCACGATGGTTCATACAACATACTTAATTTATCAGCCCAACATAGTTTTGATGGCTCTGCTCCAATATTCCTTGCATAATGCCTAGAATG
>CAZJIO010000050.1:23034-26893 GCA_964546035.1 uncultured Eubacteriales bacterium
GAATTGAAGGTAGAAGCAATTTCAGGATGTTTTTCACCCTCAATGCCATCCATGTTAGGCGAACCCCAATAACCCCAATCATGAATTACTATACAAATAATCTCTTTCATATTAGGCATTCCATAAAGGCTTTTCCAAGCCAAAAATACAGTAATAGGATGCCAAACCAAGTTATGGACCCCGAATAGCAAACTTCTTGTACCTATTTTCATATTCAAATTCCTTTCTCCATAATTCGAAAAATCTTATTATCCTTCAATCATTAAAATGTTTTGTTTGTACTTATCGTAAATAGTTACGCCCATTTCATTGATCATGTAAGGAAGAAATATTTGTTCTAATTCAACCATTTCTGTTTCCAATAGAGCCATTTGGGCTTCAACCCAATCTTTAATATTTCTCCATGCAACACGTTCGGCTTGTTCTTTGGTAACCTTTGTGCTGATCTTACCATTTTTCTTTTCACGTTCCATTATTCTAAGTACGCATGATGTTTTAGCTGGAAGCATTACCCCAATATCACCACTGGGGCCTTTAATTGCAAATTGTAGCTGAGTAACTTGTCCATCCTCATAATTCATCATGATTTTTGATGCTCCATGCTGGGCCAATTGCTTTTGAATCTCTGATATAGTTTTATGTACATCAATCGTTGTAGAATAGTTTAATAATGCCATGCTACTCACTCCTTTTTATGTGATATGTTCATAAGTTCTTGAATGGATTTAATAAGAGGTGCTTCTAGCAAATTCCCTTTTTCGAAGTTATAATGCCTCATAACATATCCATTCTTAAACGCATTTTCTACAGCCGCTCCAACCTCAGCTAAATCTCGTATGCGCCTATGCCCTTTAGCATTTTTATTAGGATCATATCCATTGTCTATAAGTAAATCCATAATTCTAGCATTTTCACTTGTGATCATAAGAGCCTTGATATTCATAAAATCAGTGGTTAATTGCTGTTTATTTTTAGATTCAATATCAGCTTTAATTAACTCTTCATTCCAACCTAACTCATTGCATAAGATCATTATCGCTGTTTTTAAATGCATAATCGCTTTCTCATCTTTACCCATGCTCTTCCTCCTTAAGTAATTTTAAAATGTTTGTGCAGCTTTTTTTGAGCTCTTCAACGTCTTTTATCCTAGATTCAATTGCTTTCTCTACTTCTTCCTTTGAATTTCTAAGAATACGTGTAAGCCCTTCAATCATGAGACTATCTGACCATGTATTAATACGAAATCCATATTTTTTTATTTCATCTGCAAGCTCTTCTAGGCAGCTTATCGTTTCATCTGAATCCTCTTTGGATTTATTAAACTTTTCAACATTTCTTTCATGATTTCTTATTGAATCATTTAGCTTGCAAGCTAATTCAAAACCTATTTTTTTCTTTAGCTTTTTAGATTCTAAGTATTCATTGTAAAGCTCAAATTCATCACTAAAAAATGGAATTCTTTCGTTATCTAACCTATTCATCATTATGTAGAGTAAAAATGCGGCATCTGGTTTTACGTCGTAGAACTTTGGCTTAACAATCGTTCTGATACTTCCATTTGCTTTTATGTAGTAAAGGCCAACACCCTCAGGAAGTTCCTCTTTACTTATTAATCCTTCAGGCACTGCAAAGCTAAAAGTATTTCCATATTGTCTATAGAGATGCCATTTTTCATCTTGCTTAAAATCACCTCTTGATACCTTTACCTCATAGATGCTTATGCACGGATTTGTCCAGCTTTTCTTTATAGCAACTGCATCCATTCTCAGATGTTCACCATACTGTGTTGGTCCATTTTTTACCTCAGTAATATAAAAGTCTAATTTATGTTTTATTGATAAAACTTTTGTAACCTCCCATGCATGCATAAAAGCACCTTCCTTTTTTTATTCAGCCTCTTCATAGGCTTTCGATGATTTCCATTCTCTTTTCAAGAAGCTCTGTCCACTTTGTTTGTAGTAAATCAAATTCTTTTTCCCATTCAGTCCCATGCCCTGCATCTGGTCCAACCACAACATGAGCAATCTCATGAGCTAAGATTTCTGGAAATGATCCAATTGGTACATTCACATCAATCTCAATTATTGGTATGCTTCCATCATCAGGAAATGTTGTACAGCCATACGCACCTTCATTTTCAAAAAGCCCAGAACAAACTATAACAATTGCCCTTATATCTGGGTATAGATCAGACATTACCTGGTTCATCATCTCAAAAAGATTGTTTTTATAATCTAGGCATTTTATTAATTTTATTTCTTCTTGTTCATCATTTTTATTTAATTCCAAATATGCAATTATTGTTCGTGAAGCTTCTTCCCAACCATGACAAACTACTGCACGATTCCCTTGCTCTTCTAAGGCTTCAATCCAAAAGTCTTGATTTTCAGAAGTTGTGTTACCTTTGATCTTCTTCATCTCAATATAAAGGCTGTGATATTTTCCTCTAGAAACAGGTAAATGAATATCTGGTACTCCGGCCTTTACACCTTCTGCTTTCAACCTCTTAGCCGTTGTTATATTTCTTTTCCCACCGTTAGGAATGTGATACATTAATTTCAATTCTGGATACATCCTTTCAGAATATCCAGCCCACCTAAACAAACAAATTTGCTCAACACTTTCACTTGGTACTGCTGCTTGATATTGATTCATTGCCATAACACGCCTCTCTTTCATGTTTTCTTTCCTACGTCTATCTTGATCATGCTGTAAAATTGAAACTCGTAACCAGTGATCTCATGAATGCCACTAACAATACTGCCTTTTTCGATGTAATAGCCTTGCGTTGGCTTAGGTTCCTTCCTCCATGTGTTACTTTCAACAATGTTTTTCTCAATAAACGGCTTTTCAAGATTTTTACTTGCACACCATCTTTTTCCTACTATTGCATCCTCTGAATCAAATGTACTTTGAGTCTCTTTTATCAAGTACTCTGCTAGAAGTCCGTATTGTCCAGAGTCATCCAGGTATGTTGGCCTTGGCTTTCCCATTGTCCATAAATCAACTAGATCTCTTGTATCCATTGAAGTAATAACCAAATGATGATGAATTGCCTTTTTCTTGTATTCTGTAACAGCTATGTATTTAAGTTGCTTGCCTTGCTTCTTGAAATAGGATCTTAATTTTCTTAGGAACTTCTCTAAATCTTTCCTAGCCTCTTCTGGAGAAGGTCTTGCATCCTTCCGGTATGTTAAAACTAGATGGATATCTTTAAAACCAAAATTCGTATTTATCAATCTTCTTAATTTGGTTATAGCTGCTCTTAAATTAACCTTCTTCACATCCTCAGGAGTAGGATTTATATTGCTACTTCTAGAGCTACCTTTTTTACCGTGTCTTGAGGAATAATACTTTCTTACTTCTTTTACTTTACCTGAGTAACATATCTCTTCAATGTAAGGCATAAGCTATAGTATTTCATCTCCGATCTACCACTTAATATCTCAGATGAATCTAATCCACAAAATATTCAATTTTGACTTTCTAGTAACTCATCTGATGTCGGTATAATAATATCTTGAACGAGCTTGAAGGGCCTGTATTTCAGCCATTTTCTTGACTTTTTTCTTCTTTTCATGTTATAATAAATCATGATATTTTATAACTGATGTTTAAAACAGGTGTCGGCTGGCAGGCCACAATGACACCTGTTTTTATTTTGTTTTAATTCTCTCCGCACTTCTTAATTCTCTTATTTTTAAACTTGCTGTAATGGTGTTTCCCAATTAAACAATCTGTTATGTACCAGCCATATACCCCACCAACAATTGATAAGATATATAAAATAAGAAGAGCTACTTTATCACTTTCTTTTGACGGCGTATCTGACACCTCTTTCTCTTTATTCTTTTCTTTC
>CAZJIO010000051.1:0-689 GCA_964546035.1 uncultured Eubacteriales bacterium
TGGCTCACCACAGGCAAGTCCTGCCATAATCGTTTGCATATCCCCTGTCACTGTATGTATTTTTCCATCATCAGCTTTCATGGTTTTAAAAATGCAAGCCGCTTCATTGGGTTCTACAAGGGTAATCCGGGGGCGTTCCTCGCCAAACACAGAAGCATAAAAACCTGTCACCGCCGCTGCAAAGGAGCCAACCCCCGCCTGCAAGAAAATATGAGTGGGCTTTTTCTCCTCCATTTGGTAATAGGTCTCATAAGCCAAAGTCGTATAGCCTTGCATAATATGGGTGGGAATGTCTTCATAACCCTCCCAAGAGGTATCCTGCACCAAAACCCAACCGTTTTCTTTGGCATGCTGATCTGCCAATCTGACTGCATCATCATAATTTAACGGGGTAATCTCTGCTCTTGCACCTTCAGCTTTAATATTTTCAAGTCTTTCTAAAGCACTGCCTTTGGGCATATAAATAACCGATTTTTGCTTCAACTGGTTGACGGTCCAAGCAACGCCTCTACCGTGATTCCCATCCGTTGCGGAAATAAAGGTGATCTCACCCAGCTTCTCTCTGACTGCCTCTGATATCATTTCACTAAAAGGCAATTCCTCAATGGACTTATTCATTTTCCCTGCTATGTAACTGCCGATGGCATAGCTGCCACCCAGCACTTTAAAGGCATTTAAACCAAATCGAT
>CAZJIO010000051.1:719-26313 GCA_964546035.1 uncultured Eubacteriales bacterium
TTCTGAACACCCATTTCAGCGGCTAAATGAGATAATTCTCGTAAAGGTGTTGCTTCATACACCGGAAAACTTTGGTGGAAGCCATTCACTTTTTTTGCTGTATCTAATCCAAGATGTGCCACAGATGGCTTTGCATCCCTCTTTACATTATTTTCTACGACTTGAAAGCTCATATGATCCCTCCGATTCTAGTTCTTTGTCCCATAACGCGCGCTCTGGGCTAAGGTTTTAAGTTCATGAGGCACTTTGTGATGCAACTGTCCATTTATGCGACAAATAATGTCTTCACCTATTGAAAACAAACCATCATTTTGACTGCCTTCAAAAGCATCTCGTGATTCAAACAGGGTCCATTTTTCATAACACGGATCATGCCCGGCTATACAAAAGCAACGACAGTTCCCACATTCATTACACAGTTGATCATAGTGAATGACATAGGTTTTGTCCTCTACGACCATCCGTTCATTGGCACGATTCGGACAAACATCCACGCAGTTATTGCATTTTGCACATAAGGCAGAATATTCCGTCAATCGCTTAAACACTTTCACAGGCTTTTGATAATAGGCTTTTTGAGTCCTCGCTTTATGGGCTAGATCCTTCAAAAGACTACCATCCCCAGCTTCTTGAATAGTCCTTTCCATGTCATCTACTTTTGCATTCATCTTGGTTATATTTTTATAGCCTCCGGGTTTTAACAAAACCGAAGAAACTGTAACAGGATAAATCCCCGTGTTTAAAATATCTTCTATATTATTAAGATCTGCACCTCCGGAATAGGAAATGGATAGTTCCCCTTGGAAAGCCTCCTGTAACAGAGCTGCAACACCAATAGCAATAGGATAAAGGGGTGGCCCAGACATATACATGGATTCGCCCTGAAGCGCCTCACCCATGATCTTCACCGGAAAAGTATTGGTCAATTTAACCCCAAATATTTTGCCCTTTTCTTTTGCAATGTGCTGAACCTTTTTGATCAACAAAACAGCGCTCAAAAAATCGATATCCATCTGAAAGATGCCCTCATCAAAGATGATCTGCTCATATCCCCCCTGATCGAGTATGTCGCGAACCGCTTCTTTACCTAGCAGGGTGGGATTCATTTTAATATAGGTATTCAATTTTTTCTGTTCAATTAAGTAAATCGCAATGGTCTCAATCTCTTCACTTTTGCAACCATGCAAGGTAGAAAGTGCAATGGTCTCTGAAATGACAGGTGATAGTGCTTTAACATCCCCTTCGGTGACGTGCTCAAACAAATCCAGATGTGCGAGCACATAAGCCACATCCTCCTGCCATTCCTCAGTAGCCTCTGCCCATTTCATGTTTTCTATAAAGCTATCGATCTTCTGAGACTTAATACCTGCCAAATCATAGCCCACACTCATAATAAATTCAAAACCGTTAACATCCCCCAGCCCAAACTCTATTATCAGTAGTTTTAACAGCAAATAGGCTTTAACATATTCTCCTAAAGCTTCTTGGACCGTCAGCTCTGTGGACCATTCCGTATTGTAAACCTCTTGATAAGATAAAATACAAGGCTTCAACACACCAAGGGCTGCTCCTTCTAAGATTTGCACGGTTTTTAACTCAAAATGTGAGGCTCCTGCCCCATAAGCCGCTACAATATTTCCAGCTAACTGGGTATGGGGTCCTGCCGCCGGTCCAATGGCACTTTTATAATTTTCTTCCTGATGTCGCACCACTGGCACGGACATAAAACATTTAGAGGCTTTGTATTCATCCAAAAGTCCCTTCAACAACTGTTGAAAAGACAGGGGTCTCATTTGATCACTCATCCTAGTGCCCTCCATAACTGAGCCGCGGCTTCTTTACTTTTTGCCAACAGCAGCTCTTCATCGCTGATCAAGAGCTCTCGATTTTTCATGAGCAACTTCCCATTAATCACCGTAGTATCCGTCTGGCCACCCCTCATACCAAACAACACATGTCCATTGAAATTAGTGGCATCCATGGGCGTATAGGGTTGATAATCCACAACGATTATATCCGCAAGTGCCTCTTTTCTTAAGCAGCCAATAGGCTCTTTAAATACCCTTGAAGCAATTGTTCCATTGTTCTCAAACAACAGCCTAACCGCTTCTAAAAAACCTCGGTCAGGACTTTTGTGGAGATGTTTTTGTAAAATATGGGCTAATTGAGCCGATTCCATCATATCGTTTGTAAAACCATCTGTACCAAGACCCACCAATATCCCTTCATCTAAAAGAGCCAATACATTAGGAGAACCAACACCATTACCCATATTAGAATGGGGATTATGGATGACCGTCGTTTCCGAGGTCTTTAACAGTTCCCTATCTTCCTGGTAAATATGTATACAGTGACCGGCAATAGAATCCACCCCTAGCAACCCCTTTTTGTACAAGCGCTCAACCACCGAACACCCATAATTAGCAAGAGCATGCTTTTGATCGTAAGCACCCTCAGCCACATGAATATGATAGCCTTTACCATGAACATTTTGTTCCTTACAATAATCAATGGTTGCATCACTTAAAGTAAAAGAGGCGTGCATACCAAACATAGCCTGGATCATGGATGACTGTTGTTTGTTTGCATACTCAATAAATTTAACATTTTCATTGACCGCTTCTTTCATTTTATCTCTGCCATCACGGTCAGAAACCTCATAAGACAGACAGGTTCTGATTTGCAAATGATCTGCTGCCGCTGCAATTTGAAATAAACTCCCCAGTATAGAATTGTAGCTTGCATGATGATCAATAACTGTTGTTACCCCGTTTTTAATACATTCTATATAAGTACTAATGGCACTGTAATAGGTCCCAACTTGACTCAGGTGTCGATCAATATGCCACCAGGTGCCTTCTAGTATTTCTAAAAAATGGGTCGGAGGATTGCCCTTCAAATTTAATCCCCTAGCAAAAGCACTATAAATATGACTATGGGCATTGATATAACCTGGCATGATGACTTTACCACAGACATCGATTAATTCTGCTCCCACATATCTTTCCTTTAGTTCTGTGTAGGTTCCAACATCTTTAATCCTATTGCCTTCTATGACGACTGCTCCGTTTTCTATATAGGGATTCTGTGAATCTCTGGTAATGACTCTCCCGTTTCCTATTAAAATCATCTGCTTTCACCTCTCTTCGCTGGGCTCATATCCTATAAAATAAAAAGTTGTACACGGCAGGCCATGTACAACGTCATTGTTGATTACTTTTATTATATTTCTTAGTATAACTGCCGCGAAGACCCGTGTCAAGATTTATTTGGTCATTCAACCAAATTTTCTCTTAGAGCACCACACTCACTCGTGGTCCCATTTAAGATATGAATGCCATGCTCTAATTCCTCTAAAATGAAAGACATGCTTTCAATTACAGCCTTAACACTTCCAGGCAAATTAACTATCAGTGTGTTGTTTCTAATCACCGATACACCTCTGCCAAGCATGGCCCGTTTAGTAATCTGCATAGACCCCATTCGTATGGCTTCTGCAATGCCCGGAGCATTTCTAGTAGCTACCGCCATGGTGGCTTCTGGCGTACGGTCCCTCTGAGAAAAACCCGTACCACCTGTTGTCAGAATCAGTTTCACCTGTCTCTTATCCACTAATTGCAGTAAGGTCTGTTCAATCAGTTTCTGATCATCTGGAAGAAGGATCTTTTCCACCACTTCATAGCCTGCCCTCTCTAGGATTGCCACCAGTGCTGGACCACTTTCATCAACCCGCTCTCCCATAGACCCTTGATCACTCAAAGTAACTACCGCAGCCGTGAGCTTGCTACCCAAAGGTAATTCAACAGTCATTTCATCACCTACTTTGACCTTCCCCCCGTGAACCACCTCAGCAAAAACGCCTTCTATAGGCATGATACATTCCCCCATGGTGTCAAAAATCTGACAGTGGGAATGACATTCTTTACCAATTTGGCTGATTTTCAGGCAAACTTCCTTGCATTTTAACAAGGTTCCAACTGGAAGATTCTTAAAATCAATCTCAGAGACAATCAGATTTTCACCGAAATCGCCAAAGGCCACCTTTGCCCCTTTGTCTCTAAAGGCATTGATTTTATCTAAGGACAACAAACTGATCTGCCTATGCCATTTTCCGCCATGGGCATCCGATTCAATGCCCCAATTTTCAATAAAATGAGCCTCTTCCACAGTGCATTTTTTTGTTCCTCTTTCTTGGCTGATACAAATGCCCTTAATGATACCCAAAGCTGCACCCCCCTAACGCTTTTTATTGTATGGTGTGTTTTTGAGTGGTAAGGTTAATCTGAATATACCATCTCTCTTATAATAAGCCCCTTGGCAGGCCGGTGCTGTTGGAATCAGGGGTATTTCGCCCACACCCTTCGCGCCATAAGCCAGTTCTGCGTGGTTTTTCTCTACGATAATGGTCTCAATTTCTGGTGCATCTGTAGCCCTGAAGAGTCCCAATTGACCAAATTTAACAGTAGGTCTTCCCTTAACAAGCTTAGGATTCTCCGTCAGCGCATAGCCTAATCCCATGAGGACACCCCCTTCAACCTGACCTTCTACATTGGTTGGATTAATGGCACGTCCAACATCATGGGCTGCCACAACCTTCGCAACCTTACCTGCCTCATTTAAAATGACCACCTGAGTGGCATATCCATAGGCCAAATGGCTGACAGGATTGGGTTTATCCGTTCCCATAGGATCGGTGATGCCAACAAATTCCTCATAATACTCCCTGCCTTCGAGTGCCTCAAGGGTATGTTCTTTCAAATCCTCTGCCAACTTAAGAGAAGCTCTTCGGGTTGTCTCACCTGTAATCACCGTTTGTCTTGAAGCGGTACTCGTACCCGAATTAGGTGTCACATCTGTATCCGGTTTTTCCACAACAATATCCCTAGCCCTAAGACCTGTGGCTTCGCAACAAATGGCACGCATGGTACCTGCTATACCTTGTCCCATACAGGAGGCACTGGTTCTTAAACTCACCTTACCGTCGACAATTTTGAGTCGCACTCTTCCCGTATCAGGAATCCCAACACCTACCCCTGCATTTTTGATTGCACAAGCAATCCCAGCATTTTGGAAGTTGTCATAGTAAACCTGTTTAACCGCTTCTAAAGTCTCCACAATGCCTGTTCCTTCATCGGCTATTTGGCCATTTGGCAGTACTTGTCCTGGTCTTAATGCATTGAGCATACGTATTTCATAGGGATCCAACCCAACTTTTTCAGCCAAGAGATTCAAATTGCATTCTGTTGCAAACATGGTTTGGGTCACGCCAAAGCCTCTAAAGGCGCCTGACGGAACATTATTGGTATACACTGAAGTGCCAATGATATCAATATTTTGATAATTATAAGGACCTGCAGCATGAGTGCAGGCTCTTTGCAATACAGGACCTCCTAGAGAAGCATAGGCTCCCGTATCAGCAATAACACGCAGTTTCATGGCCGTCAATTTCCCATTTTCATCGCAACCTGTAGTCAACACCATCTCCATGGGATGCCTTTTAGGGTGAACAAATAGACTTTCTTCTCTTGTCAGCGTCACTTTAACCGGACGTTTTGAAAGATAAGCTAAAAGCGCCGCATGATGCTGTACGCTCATATCTTCTTTCCCACCAAAACCACCACCCACATAAGCACTAATAATTCTCAGTCGATCTTTACCAATGCCTAGCAGCATCCCTATTTCTCGATATTCATCATAAACACTTTGACCACCCGTATAGACCGTCAAATGATCGCCATTTGGCACAGCCAAAGCACTTTCAGGTTCTAAAAAGGCATGTTCTTGAGCAGGCGTGTTATAGGTATTTGTCACCACAAAGGCTGATTGGGCAAGGGCTTCTTCTACATTTCCTCTATTAATCAGCTGGGTTCTATAAATATTAGACTCTCCATGTAAATGATATTCTGTCGAAGCCATCGCTTCATGGGCAGAAAAAATCGGTTCTCTTTCTTCATAAACCACTTCAATCAAAGCTTTAATTTCTTCTACAGCTTTTCTTGAGGTAGCTGCAACTAAGGCTATAGAGTCCCCATAGTATCTGGTTTCTTCACCTACGGCTATGAGTGCAGGCCAATCCTGAGTCAGATGTCCAATGACCCGTTGTCCTGGCACATCTTCTGCTAGGGCAATGTGAACCACCTCGGGATGTGTAAGTGCTCGTTCAATGGAGATGGCCTTAACTAGAGCTCTTGGATACTTAGAACGCAGCGCGCTGCCATATACCATACCTGGCACCTTCAAGTCATCTGCAAATCTACCCATACCTAAAATCTTATCCTTTGCATCTGGTCGAACAGTTCTTTCACCAACGCCACCTGCTGTTTCTTCAATGATGGGCTCTTTTTCTCCACGAAAACATTCAGCAGCCATGGAGATAGCCTCTATTATTTTCTTATAACCTGTACAACGACAGATATTAGGCTTAATAGCTTGACGGATTTCCTCTTCTGTGGGATTTGGCTGAAGATCTAGTAGCGCTTTTGCACTGATGATCATCCCTGGGATGCAAAAACCACATTGGACAGCCCCAGCTTCAGAAAATGCATATTGATAAACATCCTTTTCAAACTGAGTGAGACCTTCAACGGATATAATTTCTTTTCCATCTACTTGAGCTGTTGTCACCAAACAAGCCCTGGTCTTCTTCCCATTGATTAATACCATACATGCGCCACAAGACCCTTCACTACAGCCATTTTTGACAGAGGTAATGTCTTTTTCATCCCGCATGAAAGCTAAAAGATTAACGTCCTCTTCCACTTCAATTTCTTCATAATTCATATAAAATCGATACATATTTTATTTCATCCTTTCAATGAGTTGTTGGTAATCTGCTGGCGTGTCTAAATCATATAAAATGCCTGGGTCATCTAGTTCAATTCGCTTGATGTTGTGTTGACAGAGATCAAAATAAGCTTTTAAGTTGCTCTCATGGGGCATGTTCAATATGTCTTTTATGTAAGCACTGGGTATCAAAACAGGATGTCCACCCCGTCCCTTAAACACTGGAATAAGTATTTTTTCATCATCCCTAGCCCCTTCCATGAGTTGCCTGACTATTTTCTCGTTGAGCATGGGATAGTCTCCTGGCGTCAGAAAAAACGCCTTTGAGCTGACCTGGGAAATACCACATTTTACCGAGGAAAACATCCCTTGTTCATAGACCTCATTAAACACAAGGGTCACTCCATCGCCATATGGCTCTACCAGTTCACGGAGACAATCTATTTTATAACCACCTACTACAATGATTTTGGTGCAAATACCCACAAAGGCATCGATCACATGATGCAACACGGGTTTACCCTCAATCACCATTTCCATTTTATATCCGCCTGCCCTGCTGGAATAGCCTGCTGCTAAAATGACTGCCTCCATTGCTTTCCCTCCCTTATTTTATAGGACAATATCTTCTAGGAGTACTTGAATGCTTCCCCCACAAATCATCCCTTGTGCAAGGAGATCTTTTCCATGCAAATCCACCTCTTCGATGGTGTAGGACCCACTACCGATTATTTTTCTCCCCAATTCTATCATGGAGGCCTCTGCAATCCCGCCACCGATACTGCCTGAGATACGCCCATCTGGAAAAATAATCATTTTGGCACCTGCTTTTCGGGGTGAGGAGCCTTGAGAGCTCATAATAGTAGCTAGGGCACAAGGCATCTGACAAGCAGCCAATTCCTTAACCACCTTAAGCTCTGTATCCGAACGAGAAATCGCAGTCAATCCCTTAGAATCCACCCGCTTGCGTTTAATGATTTCCGCTAAAATGGCAATGCTAATTTCCTCAGTCGTTACGGCACCAATAGAAAGCCCAATAGGACTACAAATACGAGCCAATCGTTGAGGATCCTGTTCCATTTCGATTAAAGCAGTCATCAAAAGCTTCATTTTTTTACTGGAGCCTATGACGCCGGTATAAATACATTCTTCATATTGAAGCAAATTTTCAAGACAAATTTTATCTTGGGCATAACCCCGAGTCGCAATGACCACATAATCATTCTTTTGGGGCTTAATCTGTGACATGCACACCTCATAGGGAGAGCAGATGACCTCATTGGCCAGAGGAAAGCGTTCTTTTTGAGCAAATTCAGCTCGGTCATCTACCACTACCACATAAAATCCTACTTTACTTGCAAACTCCGTCAGTGAAAGTGCAATATGTCCGCCTCCTATGACAATGATTCTTTCGTGTCCATAAAAGGGTTCAACAAACAGCAGCGCATCTTCTGTTTCAAATACCTGTGGTTTTCCGCTCAACAGAATGTCCTGCTCTGCTTGCGGGGAGAGAAATCCCGTTGTATCCAAATAATATTTTGGTTTTCGAACACTTTCTGTATTCCCTTTCTGGAACACACTAATCAGTATCTGATAGGCTTTACCTGCATCTAAAGCTTTTACTATTTCTCCATATACTGCACGCAAACTCTCACCTCCTACCCTTTAATAGTCTGTCATCCACCAATTTGTGCCATCTTTCTCTTTTCGCTTTGTAAAGTCTCTATACACTGATTAAATGATTGAAACCTAGGCTTGTTATCAATCACTTCTTTTAGCACAAGTTTTAAAGCTTTATCAGAACCAGTTTCCCTCAGTGCATCCATCAAGTTGATACCGCTGTCATAGCACAGACAAGGCTTTAAATCTCCATTTGCAGTAAGCCTTAAGCGATTACACTCTTCGCAGAAACTGTGGGAAATAGCACTAATGAAACCAATACTGCCATTAAATCCTTCAAAGTTATAATAAATTGCAGGACCATTCCCTTTGACCTCATAGCTCCTTTGGGCTAACCCAAAAAACCCTTCTAAAATCGATATGATCTCAGCACTTGGATAGTGCTCATAATCTGCCCCTAACCCTATTGGCATCATTTCAATAAATCTCACATCTACAGGATACCTTTTCGCCAGTTCCGCCAGATCAATGAGCCCTAAAGCATTGATTGCCTTTATAGGCACGCAGTTAATTTTCGTTGGAATACCGGCGTCTATGGAAGCTTGTAGGCCTTCTAAGGTTTTGTTTAAACATTCACGCCTCGTCACATAGGTATTAACGTTGGGATCTAAAGAGGAAATACTGATATTAATCCCATCAATGCCACTATTTTTAAGGTCTTTTATGTATTTCGTAAGTAAAACGCCATTGGTAGTCAGTGTCACCTTTTCTACACCTTCGAGTTGCTTTAATGCTTTGACAAACTCTGGAACACCTGCTCTCACAAGGGGTTCCCCTCCAGTGATTTTATACTTGGTAATACCTAGGGAAACAGCTGCTTTTACAATCCTCAGCATTTCTTTATAAGCAAGCATTGGCATTTCTTCAAATTCTGAAGCTTCCACATCGGACATACAGAATCTGCACCTTAAATTGCATTGTTCCGTTATAGAAATACGCATATAATCAATACTTGAATGCATTTTTTTATTCAACGCCATAAGCGCCACTCTTTCCACCTGATTTTGAAACGAGATGTATATCGCCGATTACCATACCCTTATCCATCCCTTTGCACATATCATATATCGTGAGAAGTGCCACAGATACCCCTGTAAGAGCCTCCATTTCTACGCCGGTCTTACCCACAAGCTTTGCTGTACAAATCGTATAAATCAGACCCTGTTCTCTATCCATTTCAAAATCTATAGCACCTTTTGTTAGCATCAAGGGATGACACAAGGGAATTAAATCACTTGTTTTTTTTGTCGCCATGATTCCCGCAATTCTGGCTATTCCAAGTACATCACCCTTGTCCATTTCGCCCTTCTCTATGAGGTCAAAAACGGCTTTACTGACGCGAATATTTCCTTTTGCTACTGCAATACGCTGGGTTTCCTGCTTTTCAGATACATCTACCATTATTGCATGACCTTTCTGGTCAAAATGTGTTAATGCCATATAAGTGCCTCCTATTTTCCAAATCCACAACCAGGAAAGTAACAATGCTCACATTTCAAGCACAGCCCTCCATGTCCATAGTCCACCAAATCTTCAACACTCAGCCTGTCATCTGCTAATACCCGTGGTAAGACCAAATCAAAAATCGTTCTACCACTGTACATAACGCATCCCGGTAATCCCATAATGGGAATGCCCTTAGGGTCATAGGCCATTAAAAACATAGCCCCAGGCAAGACAGGCGCGCCATAAGAGACAATTTCTGCCCCCGTTTTCTTGATAGCAGAAGGTGTGGTATCATCTGGATCAACACTCATTCCCCCTGTACATACCACCAAATCCGCCCCTTCTTTGATAAAATCTTGAATAGCTGCACAGATATGGTCTGGATCATCACCGAGAATTTTCTGTCCAAGGACATGCACCCCATATTCGGCCATTTTTTCCCGAATAACGGGTCCAAACTGATCCTTAATCCGTCCGTAGTAGAGCTCATTACCAGTGGTTACTATACCGACTTTCTTTCTATTGAAGGGTAATATTTTAAACAAAGGCTCATCCCCTGCAATTTCAACGGCCTGCCTCAGCTTTCCTTCCTCAATAACCAGGGGTATAACCCTAGTCCCTGCCAGCTTGTCCCCTTTTATAACAGGAAAGTTGGAATGTCTTGTGGCAATAATGATTTCTCCAATGGCATTAATCCGCCTCAGTTTTTCCACATCCACCTTAAAGAGACCCTCAGCCTCAGCAATGAGTTCAATTTTCCCTTCTTTTACTTCTGTTCTTCCAATATGTACATTTTTACAAATTCCGTATAAGATTTCAGCTGCGTCATTTTCATGGAGCATGCCCTTTTCTTGCTCCCATATATAAATATGGTCTTTTCCGATAGACAGAAGTACGGGTATATCTTCTTCCCTTATGACATGTCCCTTTCGAAATATCGCATCGGATTTGACACCCTTAAGGATCTGTGTCATATCATGACATAACACATGTCCAACAGCCTTTTGCGTTTCAATCAGCTTCATTTCATCACCCCTCTTTTCTAGCAGTGCCAATACTCTCCATGATCACCTTTTTGCTGAAATCAAAGTAGTCATGAAGATTGAAGCTGCCTTCATCAATTAGGTATTGCAAAGTAGCGCCTTCTAAGAGGGATACAATGATATAGGGCAAATGTTTTTTCTTCTCTTCAGAAAGTTCCGGGGCATATTGACATAATATGTCTCGTATTTCCTCTCGCCACTCTGAAAAAGAGGCGGCAAATCTACCTCTTATTTCTTCACTAATTCTGCCTTGTATCCAATAATCAATCTCTGCAAAATCATAAGCTTTGTAATTCATAATCAGTTCTTTTTTTTGAAGAATAAATATATCTATTTGACTTTCCAAAGTGGCAGTAGACTTTTCCCTTAATGCCTCCCGAATCTCAAAGCATTTACTCAAGACCTTCTTATAAAGGGCTATGAGCAAATCATTCTTGGTTTTAAAATAATAATGTACATTGGACTGAACCATTTCTAATTCCTCTGAAATTAAATGCATCCTCGTACCACTAATGGTCTTTTGATGAATGACCTTAAGCGCCGCTTCTAAAATCTTATCTTCGTTATTCATCCACTTATTCTCCTAAGGGTTTTGCCTATTTGCTGGGCTATATGAAACAAGTATAGCACCCTTAGTCTCCCTATTCAACATTAATTTGACTAGTCAATCAAATTTAATAAACCTACATCCATCACTCAAGAACATCTAGGGGTTCTTGGGTCTCCCTCTTTAAATCGACGGTTAGTTTGCCATCGGTACCTAGAGATGCAAATAATACCTCTTCAAAGGTATGCACATTCTGTTTTTCCAGTGCCGCTTTCAACCAGGCTTGGTCTAAATGAACGAGTCGTAGGTTTTCGTGTATCACAATGCCATCTATAATCAATTCTGCGTTTAAACCTTTGTACTGAGTCGATATATTCAAATCATCGGGTGTCAGAGGCTGCTTTTGAGATTTTAATAGAACACTCACCTGTCCGCTGGTTTCAAGGACAGCAAATTCCACGTCAGCCACACTAAAAGCCCCTTTCATACGACATTCCTCAAGCACATCGGTGATATTAAATTTTGATTTTCTCAGGTTGCTTTCTACAAATTTGCCATTTTGAACAAGGACTGTAGGTGTGCCATCAAACCATTCTTTCACTTTCACACTGCGCATTTCTAACTTTGACATCACGATTGGAAATAGGGCGTATAAAACCAACCCAATCAGTCCATGGGCGTAAGGTATCTCATTATCAATGGCAAAGGCGGCTGCAATAGAACCAATAGAGATCCCTACGACATAATCAAAAAAAGTCAACTGTGCGAGTTGCTTTTTCCCCATCAACCGCGCTAATAGAAACAAAACAACAAAAGAAACCAGACATCTCAAACCAATATCCAACCAACTCATCATATGCCAATCATTCATCAATGCACCTTCTCTCATTTACCCTCCACACTAGCCTTTGCGTTTACAGTTTTTTTATACCTCTTATTCCAATAGCATTTTTATATGGTATGGGTTAAAATAGAAAGGAATAAAATAAATGGTTATTATAGGGAAATTAATATGACTAAATTGATTAAGCTAATTTATCCAACCTATCTCAAAGCATTTAAATGTGTTGGTGGTACTTGCGAAGACAGCTGCTGCATTGGCTGGGACGTTGATATTGATCGCATTACCTTTCGCCAGTATTTTAGAACAAAAGATTTGACCATGGGAGCCATGTTTAAGACCTTTGTCTATAAAAATGAAGACTCCTATAGTGATGTCGTTGATTATGGCAAGGTTCGACTGGACCCTTCAAAGCGTTGTCCCTTTTTAGATACCGAAAACTACTGTAAAATATACAGCAATTTAGGTGAATCCTATTTATCAAACGTCTGCACCTCTTATCCAAGAGTCACAAACGCTGTAGATGATTTTTATGAGGTTTCACTTTATATTTCTTGTCCCGAAGCAGCACGGTTAATCCTACTTAATCCTGAAGGGATTCGCTTTGAGGAAAGCATGCAACCTCTGAATAAACACGTAATGGGCAGCATTGTGGATACCCGACTTAAGGAATATCAGCAGTCTCCCATTCAATATTTCAAAGAAATTCGAGAGGCTTGCATTCGGCTCATTCAAAATCGCAAGTACCCTTTGACCCATCGATTATTAATACTCGGGATTTTCCTAGAAGGTCTCCAGGAAAAGAGCGAGATCAGCCAGGACGCCATGCTCGATTATTTACAAATATTTGATCCTGACCTTTGTGGGTCTGCTCATGGGGATGAACGTAACCTGCCTCTTGCTTTAAGTTTATTCAAGAAATGGATGGAAAGCCTACATGTGTTCACTGAGATTGACAGTGAACCGTTTGTTGCCTACACAAAAATGGTCCAAGAAGCCTACATGCTTGAAGACTCTACGGATCTACTTACCCAGGCTACCCACTACGAAGCAGTCAAAACACAATTTTTCGATCCTTTTATGGAGGCGCATGCCTACCTCTTTGAAAATGATCTTGTTAACCTCATGTTCAAAAACTTTTTTCCATTTTCCCAGACTTATGCCATGTTCGATGGCTATATGATGCTCGTTGTTCACTTTATTTGGCTCCGCTTCTATCTTGCTGGTGTTTTTAAACACAACAAAACAGCATCCCTAGAAGATGCTGTTCGTGTTATACAAGTGGTCACCAAAACCATCGATCATCATAAAACCTTTTTACAGGACATTTTTGATGAGCTCAAGGAAAATGAATATGACCATATGGCTTTTGTAAAAGCCCTGTTATAAAATGTAATAAAAAACGAGCCAGAGGTTTTTAATATGCCCTCTGGCTCGTTTTATTTTGGTATTTTAACAAGCACTTTATACGTCTCACCTGGTTGAATATCCTTTAAAATGCCCCCTTCAATCCTTTCACCTTCAAGATACACTTCTATGTTATGAACAAGTGCATCTCTTATCATCTCCACGTTTATTTCTGCGCCTCTAAAAGATCTTTTCACTGACGCCTCGTTCCACGTTGAAGGCAATTGTGGTTTTATTTCAAGACCTTCTCTACACCCTTTTAATCCAAATAATCCGTCAATCAGACAACGATAAATCCATTGAACTGTTCCGGTATTAAATAAATGACTGGAACGACCTGCTGTACGTGGAATTTGCCTATATGCACCCCTGTAATAATTGGGAATAAAAACCGGCAATTGACCCCTTTGAATGAGATCGTCAAGGTCTGGTCCTGGTATCATCTTACGAAGCAAATCAAAAGCATGATTGCCTTCTCCTACTGCGTAAAGACTATAAATATAAAAGGCTGCCGCATGATTATATACCGCCCCATTTTCAGCTGTTCCTGGATGCTTTTGTGTTAACCTACCCACATCCTCTCTCATGGCTGTATAAGCAGGTGCCAACATTTCAACGCCATAAGGAGATTCTAACTGCTCTGTAACAGCCTCTATGATTTTCATTTGCTTCATGGCATCTGCAGCACCGCTTAAAAGCGCCCATCCTTGAGGATTCAAATAAATCCTACCTTCTGGATCTTTACTCACTCCAAATACGACATTGTCATCCGTTATGCCTCTTGCATACCAATCACCCTGCCATAAATAGTTATTGATAGACGCATTGGTTTGCTCCGCCGCCTTTTGAAATTCTAGGCTATGGTCAAATTGACCATTTTTTTTACAAATATCCGCCCAGATAATAAAGGCATAGGCGGATGCAATGGTCAACCACCCAGAAACCCCTTTGCCCTTGTAGCCCACCATATTCATCGGGTCACACCAATCCCCTTGATTGATATAATTTAGACCCCGATGATCCCGGTCCTTAATCAGCCAATTCATTGCCAAAGTAATATGCTCAAAAACAGTCGCATCCTTATTCCCCCCAGCAAAGGGGACCCGTTCCTGTAGGAGCTCGTAATCGTTGGTCTCATCTAAATAGGCACTTAAACAAATCGGTAACCAAACACAGTGATCGCTGTGGGGCACTTGATTGATGTATTTAAGTTCCGCATCCTTAAGAAGTAAAATACCATCTGGCATAGAACCCTTTTCATCTTGCTGACTTAAAGCAAACAGAAAAGCATCCCTGGCCAACTTTGGCTGTATATAGCTCATCCCCATATTGTCTTGAAGGTAATTTCTAGTTTGAGGATCTGTAGAAAGTCGGTTTGTTTTACCGTGGTAATACATTTGCCTTGGTAACCAATGATTTACAAAGTTATCAAGACCCTGGTCTGGGGTTTTAATTTCAATACAACCCTTACCTTCTTTGATATATGCCTCATACGCCAATTCGGCTAAGTGAAAACCATCCTCACCATTGCCTAGATTGAAATGTTTCTTGCGAATCTTTCTAATGTCTTCATCTGTTTGAGCCGGTCCAAATAACAAGCGATAAACCCGTTCTTCACCAGGTTCAAGCTCAAGTTTGTACTGCAAAACAGCCACTGGCATTTCATACCTAGCGTCACCTTTTGACAAAGATTCACTACAAACGCCATCTGGGGAAGCAAGCCCACCTTCGCCTTCAAATAACTCTCCATTCACTTCCCAAGCAAAAGGCTCTTGTTCAGAGATTAAAAATGTTTTATCACTCAGATTCTTTATTTTGTCATATTCTTGATATTTTTGATAGGGTGTAATAGAGGTGCAAATAATGGACTTGAGGTCTTTATCATAAGCGCCTGATTGATTCATCCACGACATATATCCAATTGAAAAATATGGATATATGCTCATCTTCTTTTTAACTTGAGAAACATTTTTCACTTTAATACACCACATCTCCAGTGGTTCGTCTTTCGGCAAGCTCAAACACATTTCCAAATGGAGTCCATTTTTTAAGATTTGCCATTTAATGTTGTTTTTTCCAATATAAAAGGTGTAATCATCAGCAATTCCTCTAACCGGCTCATAAGGTACCGAGAAAATCTCATCACTGACTTCATCTTTTACATAAACAAACCGTCCGGGATGATGGGCATAGTAGGGTTGTTCGGGTTGCATAAAGGACTTCGCCTCTAAGTTCGGTGCATGGGAATATTTTGAAGGTTCTGGCTGCATAAACTGAGCAACCGCATAGCCGCGACAATTCATATGAATCATCATTTTTTCATTCCACAAAAATCCCGATGCTTTAGGCATTATTGTTGGACTTTTTAGTTCATAATATTCATTGTCTTCAGATGGTCTGATCATCTATATACCTCTCCTATTTCAAAGCTTTTTGTCCTACTGAATTCAAGAAATTCCAAGGCTTATTGTAATGGGGTTGGAAGAAAAAGTCCATAAAAGCCAATTCATCTATGGTCGTCTTTGTTTGTATACAAACGGATAAGGTGTTCATTGATTGGGTTAAATCTGCCTTAGATATAATTTGAGCACCCAATATCTCCCTATTTTCCTTGTTAAATACGACCTTGAGCATAACCTCCTCATAGGTAGGCATAAACTCTGGACGGTAATTTTCTTTTATGATCGCTGACTCAACTAAAAGTCCCTCAACTTTTGCATTTTCCTCTGTAAGACCTGTTGAAGCCACGTGATAATCGTAGATCTTAATACCAGATGTGCCTTGAGTACCTATATAGGCAATAGTCGGTTTTACTAAGTTTCGGGCGACTAAATTCCCCATTCTTACAGCACTTGTAGCGAGTGGAATGTACTGATTTTTACCCGTTGGATTGTACATTACCGCACAGGAATCCCCTGCTGAAAATACATCCACTTTGCTGGTTTGCATATATGGATTTACAATGAGTGCACCATTTCCTAACATATCTAATTGACCTTTAAATAGTTCAGTATTGGGTTTAAAACCAATACACATAATAACAAGATCGGCCTCATATACACCTTTATTGGTTACAACGCGCTTCACACTTCCCTCTTCACCTTCAAACTTTACCACCGTTTGCCCCAGAGCAAGGGTTATGTTCTGTTCCTCTAATGCCTTTTGAGCAATTTCAGTAAACTCAGGGTCTAAATATCGATTCAACACACGATCAAATGCATCAATTAAGGTTACCTTTTTCCCATTCATTTCAAAAGCTTCCACGAGTTCAACACCGATATAGCCTGCACCTACAACCACAATATTTTTAGCCGCTTTAGCTTTTTCGATGATAACATTAGAATGATTGTAATTTTTGGATAAAACGATGTTATTAAGACTCGAACCTTCAATATTGGGTTGAATAGGCCATGAGCCTGTGGTGATAATTAGTTTATCGTATTCATCGCTAATTACCTCGTTATTTTCTAAATTTTTAACCTGAATGACCTTTTTGTCCAAATCAACCCCTAGGACTTCATGATTCATCTTTGTCTGAACCCCAAGGGCAGCAAGTGCTTCAGGTGAACTGTAAAATAGACCATCCGGATCTTTAACAACACCGCCTACGTACAATGCAATCCCGCAGGATAAAAAAGATATGTTGTCATTTTTTTCATATACAGTAATTTCTGCATCTTTATAGAGCTTAGCACAATTTATTATGGCAGCAGTTCCCGCGTGCGTACATCCAATAACAATTATTTTCATATTAATTTCCTCCATTGAATAAGATTGATATTTATTTAACTTACTGTTGAGCTTATTATAACCTAATTGATAATAATTATCAACTAGTATTTGTTTTTACAAATACAGTATTTGTTTTTACCATAAATAAAAAACGTAACAAAGTTACTTGTTACGTTTTTTTATTAACCAGATATATGCCAGTTGCTGATAAAACCAAGCTCACCACCACAGAAATGCTAAGCACTTCATTAGGCAGAACAATAGAAGAAATCACTGTACCAAAAATAGGAATCAAAAACAAAAATATGGTAACGGAGGTTGCTTTATGTCGCTTTAATAGGTTAAACCATATTACAAACGCTATAGCCGAAACCGCTGCTGAGTACATTAAAAGGATGAACGCAGCGCCATTAAACTTGAGATGAAAACCACCAGCACCATAGAGTCCAACAGCCAATAAGATTGAGGATCCAAAAATAAACTGATAGCAATTCATCACTGTTGGGTCATATTTTTTGGATAAACTCTTGCCATAAATAACTGCAGCTGCTGAAGCAATTGAAGCAAAGATCAAATAGCCTTCTCCAAAGAGTGTGAAATCCAAACTTAAGCCAGTAAAACCGACCGCCGTCATTTTATTCATGTTCACGATGATGATACCCACAAACCCCAAGATGAGTCCAAGTGCTTTATTGAGATTGATTCGATCATTTGTATAAATAAAATGAGCTAAAATAACAACAAATAGAGGCTTTGAGGTATCCAATAAGACGCCTTTTATAGCTGTTGTATTCGCTACACCCGTGTAAAAAAAGAAGTACTGTAAGGTTGTATTGAGTATACCAAATATTAAAAAGGGCAGGATACTTTTTGTGAGAAGGGGTGGAACCTTTTTATTCTTTATCGTGTAATAGATAAATACCATTATACCCGAAATCATAAATCGGATACCTGCAAAAACCATTTTAGAAAAAATATCATCCGATTGAAGACCCAGTTCTCCATAGCTAATTTTTAAAACTGGAAAAGCTGTCCCCCACAATAAACAACAAAGTACTGCTAAGGAAACAACCTTTCCACGTTCTTTCGTCGTCATGTTACTTCACCTTATTCTTCCAACTTATTTGAGCACTAGGTTAGGTACAAACATAACAATTTGGGGTACAAATGTAATGAGAATCAGTACAGCTACCATAACACCATAAAATGGTAATAACGATTTGGTCATTTTCTCAATGGAGACTTTACCAATTGCACAGCCTACAAACAGGGCACTACCAACAGGTGGTGTACAGAGTCCAATTGCAAGGTTAAGGATTAGAACAATCCCAAAATGAACCGGATCCATTCCTAACTTTGTAACTACCGGTAATAAGATTGGTGTCAAAATTAAGATTAATGGTGCCATATCCATAATACAACCGAGCAATAATACAAGCACTGTAATGAGTAATAATAATATATATTTGTTGTCTGAAATAGTTAAAAGCGCATTGGTTGCAAGGGCTGGTACTTGTAATAGAGCCAGCATATGTCCGAAAGCTTTTGCTGCAGCTATTAAGCTGAGTACTAACGCAAGGGTTTTTAAAGAGTTATAAAGGATCTTGCCCATACTGCGTAAAGGAATCTCTCTGTAAACAAAAAATGTGATGACAAATGCATACAAACAGGCTACAGCAGCTGATTCTGTTGCGGTGAAAATACCAGAAAGCACACCACCCATTATAATAACGGCTGTAAGTAATCCGAAGAAGGCATTAAATGAAATCTTAACTTTGTCTCTAAAAGCTATTTTTTCGCCCTTTGGATAACCTCTTTTCACAGCGATGATATAACTTAATATCATCAAACCAACTCCTAGAAGCACACCAGGTACAAGACCACCTAAAAACAGCTTACCTACAGATACACCACCAGCTGCTAAGGAATAAATAATCATGTTATGACTAGGCGGAATGATAACACCTTGACAAGAACTTGTTACCGTAACAGCAACAGAATAGTCATCGTCATAACCATTTTTTTTCATCATAGGAATTAAAATAGCACCGATAGATGAAACGTCAGCAACAGCCGATCCTGAAATACCACCAAAAAACATACTTGCTAAAATGTTTACCTGTGCCATACCGCCTCTTCCACGACCTACACTGACATTAGCAAATTCAATCAGACGCCTTGATATACCTCCGGTACCCATGATTTCCCCGGCTACGATAAAAAAAGGAATGGCCATTAAGGAGCTTGATTCAATCCCCTTAACCATTTTTAGCATAATGGTCATAATAGGAACATGGTAATAAATGGCTGTAATAACAGCAGACAGTGCTAATGAAAAGGTTACAGGTACTTTAAGAGCCAATAAAACAATAAATGTAATTAATAAGATGGCGATTGCTATACTTGTACTTGGCATTAAATTTTACCTCCTAAAGACAAACTGTTTAACGCATCACTGACTTCATCTTCTTTATCATCTTGGTTTAATCCAAGTAGATTCATAAGACTATCAAAGGCAACAAATACACCAGATATTGGAACAATTGCATAGAGATAACCCGTAGGCATTTTAGTAGCTGGCATAGTTGACGCCATCATAAGACCTGCAAGTTTCCAGCCATAGACGATCATAATGATGCCAAAGATCAGTATAGAAAGATCTACAAACTTAAGTAAAACCTTTTGTACGGACAAGGGAAACATTCTAAAAAATAATTCAATGCTGATGTGCAACTTTTTCTTTACGCCAATGGCAAGACTGATAAAACCAAACCACACCATCATAATCAAAGGCACCTCTTCAGACCATCTCAAACTAAAGTCTAATACATATCTGCAAAAAACTTGAACACAAGTCAAAACAGTAATAAGGACTAACAAAATCTGACCAATTATTACCATCACCTTATGTAATTGATCAACTGTTTTTCTAATCACATTCATATTCGATTTTCCTTTCCTTTTGATATAGAAAGCCGGATGAGCATCCGGCTTTCGTTCATATTCTTTATTAAAATCTTAAGGTTGTCAAGGATGTTATTTCATATCTTGAATTTGTTTGATGATATCAGCAAATTCAGCATATTGATCATAAATTGGTTTCATTGCAGCGGAGAACTCAGCTTTAGCTTCAGGTGTTAATTCTGTAATGGTAGAACCAGCAGCTTCAACTTTTTCGCGGGATACCAACTCTTTAGCTGCCCATTGTTCTCTTTGATAAGCTTGTGCTTCAAAAGCACATTCTTTCATGATTGCTAGATCTTCAGCGGATACTTTCTTCATAGCAACACTACTAGCAATGATAATTTCAGGAACTCTTAAATGACCGTCAATCGTGTAAAATTTAGCTACTTCAAAATGAGAAGAAGTGTCATAACTTGGCCAGTTGTTTTCAGCGCCGTCGATAATACCTGTTTGAATAGCACTGTAAACTTCACCATAAGGTAGTGGTGTTGCAGATGCGCCTAATGCATCAACCATGTTCATCATCATTTCACTTTGCATAACTCTAAATTTCATACCTTTTAAGTCTTCTAAAGATTTAATTTCTTTAACTGAGTTATAGAAGTTTCTTTGACCTGGATCAAACCAACCCAAACCAATAAAATTAGATTCTGCAACACTCGCTAGGAAATCATCACCGATTGAAGAGTTAAGTACGCTCCACATGTGATCGCCATCACGATAAATGTATGGTAATTGAAGCACGTTTAAAGAAGGAGCAAACTCTGTTAAAGGAGCAATACTAGTTCTTGTTAAATCAATTGCGCCAATTTGAACTTGTTCAATAATGTCTTTTTCTTCACCCAATTGTGCAGCAGGATAAACTTCAATTTTAACTCTGCCTTCTGTTTTTTCTTCTACAAGTCTTGCAAATTCATAATCGCCAAGAGTTGTTGGGTAATCTGCTGGATGTGTTTCAGCTAATCTTAAAACGATTGCTTCAACAGGTTTAGCTTCTGTAGCTTTTTCAGTTGCTTTTTCAGTTGTTTCTACTTTCGTAACTTCAGGATCTTTCTTAGCACAGCCTACTGCAACTGTTGCAAGAAGTGCAACTACTAAAATAATACTTAGTAACTTTTTAACCATTGGTGTAGCCCCCTTGAAATTTGATTTGATTGAGTATCTATTACTCCACTATCATACTAAAATCCTAAACTTCTCACACTAAACAATCTTGTTGTTACCATCAATATCTTGCTCCTTTCCAAAAAAAATAGATAATCCAGTATTCATATCTGGACTATCTTGTTATTATCGCATTATTTTGTTATTTCTATTACTCGAGTTCTTGAATTTGTGTAATAATATTCATAAAGTCACTTGCATATTTATCATAGAGGGGGCTAACCGCCTCAATAAAATCCTCTCGGTCCTCTATTTGAGTAATAATACACCCCGCATCTCTTAACTTTTCCTCAGATTCTGTTGATTTTTCTAACCACTTTTTCCTTTGAAATTCTTGAGAATCTTTAGCACAAGTCATGATAATCTCTAAATCTTCCTGTGAAATGCGGTCAAGTATCTTATTGGAAGCAATGAGTATTTCTGGAACTCTAACATGTTCATCAATGGTATAGTACTTGGCAACTTCAAAATGTAACGATGTATCATAACTTGGAAAATTGTTTTCAGCACCATCAATTACACCGGTCTGAATGGCACCGTAAACCTCACCATAAGGCATCGGTATAACCGCAGTGCCCAATGCTTTTGCCATATCTACCATCAATTGACTTTCCATCACTCTGAATCTCAATCCTTTTAAATCAGCAATGTTTTTAATCTCTCTCACACTGTTATAAAAATTACGTGCACCACCATCATACCACCCCATACCGATAAAGCCTTCATCCTCTATGCTTTTAAGAAAAAAATCCCCTATCTCACTGTTGAGAACCTGCCACATATGATCTCCATCCCTGTAAATATAGGGCAGTTGCAATACATTTAGCTCTGGAGCAACTTCCGAAAGTGGGCTGATACTCGTTCTAGCAAAGTCTATAGCACCAAATTGAACCTGATCAATAACGGACTTTTCTGGACCAAGTTGCTGACTGTCATAAACTTTGATAACAATACGCCCTTTAGTCCTATACTCTACTAAACGAGCAAATTCCTGATCTGCCATAGTGGTTGGATGGTCTTCTGGATGTATTTCAGCTAGCCTAAAAACGATCACATTCGCTCCAGGCTTTGTCGTAGGACTGGGTTGACATGCTGTAAAAATCATGAGGCAAATGATGAAAAAAAGGCTTTTAATGATGTTTCTCTTATTCATTTCAACACCCCTTTCATATCTTATAGGAGCAATATTTTATTTCTGTATTCTGTTGGCGTTATACCCTCATACTTCTTAAATACCCGTGTAAAATAATTTGGGTCAACATAGCCAATCATTTGAGTGATTTCTTTAACATTCAAATGGGGATCTCGAAGTAGAATTTTTGCTTTCTCAACACGTATGGTGGACAAATAATCTGTAAAACTACTGTTGTAATATTTTTTAAACATTTTACAAAAGTAATAAATACTAAAGCCACTTCTACCTGCAATATCCTCAAGACTGATTTCCTGATCATAATGTTGCTGAATATATTTTACAGCCTTATCAAGTATCATGCCTGTCTTATCTGTTTTATGTTGATGAATATCCCCTAATATTTTATTGAAATATTCATGTATATACACCTTTACTTCGCCTTTGGACTCTGCTAACTTTAAGCCATCAAACACAAGGTCAGGTACTGAGTTTTGAAGATGTCGATCTTCATTCAACGATCTATTGGTTAAAATAATGAACTCATACAATCTCAACTTAACGATGTTCATGTCCTGACTGGCATAAATGATGTTATCCAATATATCATCAATAATTCGAATCATTTCTACAGCATTGCCGTTAAAAATGGATTCACAAAGTTCTTTCTCTTTCTTTTCTATGGAGTTCGTGCCCGGGCTGTGTAGTTCCTCATCCACGATTAAAACCAATTTATTGTTGCATGCGATTTTAGCTTGGGAAAAAGACTTCCATAATTCAGAAATCGTATCGTATTCATCGCCAACACCAACACTTACATGGGCTTGCAATTGATCCGTCAACAAACTTCTTACGGCTCCAATAGCATCCTCAACTATTTTTGCATAAAGCTCTTTATGATTGTTAGGATAACTGAAAACCAAAATATATATAGTGTCTCGCACATGATTAAGGAGAAACTTAACTTTCTGATTCAAACGAGCAGAAAGCTTTTCTATGAATCTTTTTTTGATCATATTTTTATGCAAATGAGACATTAATTCGTCTGTATAAAAGTCTAAACGAATGGCCACCCCAAAGCCACTTTGAAAATCATTGGTCATGAAGGTTAAATAATCTTTAGCTTGTTGGTCATCTATTTCTCCTGTGACGACGGAACTCACAAATTCACTCTCAAGATATTTTGAAACTTGAGAAAGCTTGACCTCTAAATCTTTCTTTTGAAGTTGTACCAGCGCTAAATGATCTAATTGTCCAATGATTGTCTGCAAGAGTTCAATAGCAATTTCGTTAGGAACTGGCTTAACGATAAAATCTTCAACACCAATTTTGATGGCCTCATGGGCATATTGAAATTCATCATATGCCGTTAAGAACACAATCTTAATATCGGGATATAATTTCTTTAAGATTTTAGCCGCTTCAATCCCATTAAGTCCGGGCATCTTAATGTCTAATATAACAATGTCAGGATTAAAAAGGGTGGCAACTGAAATAGCCTCCTGACCATTGGAAGCCTCTTCAATCTCACCAATTTCAAGCCCGCTATTTTTTATGATAAATTTGAGTGCGTCTCTTTCGATCACTTCATCATCTACAATTAAAAGTTTATACACCTATATCACCTCATCAACCTTTGGTATTGCTAATATTATAATAGTGCCCAATCCCAACTTGGAACGGATGGCTATGTGACTACCATTTCCAAAGAACATGTTAAATCGACTGAACACATTATTCATACCGATGCTTTTTGTGTCCTTTTTTTGATCCTCATCCATCAGGGCTTTTAGGCGTTCCTTGGATATACCAACACCTGTATCCAATACTTTAATATAGATGGCCTTCTTGGTTTCATAAACCTTTAATCGAACGATTCCGCCCTCAATTTTAGGTTCTATGCCGTGGATAATAGCATTTTCAATCAAAGGTTGAATTGAAAATACGGGTAAATTAAAGGATTTTAATGCCTCGCTGCATTTCAACTCAAATTTAAGACGGTCTTTAAACCGAAAGTTTTGGAGGTACATATATTGCTCAATCATGCCTATTTCTTCATTGATTGAAATACTTTTCCCTGTATTTCTAAGACTAAATCGGAAAATACCAGATAAAGCGCCGATCAGCTTGGTGGTATCAGAGGCCCCTTCAAACATAGCTGTTCTTGAAATGGTATTGAGTGTATTAAAGAGAAAATGGGGATTAATTTGAGACTGTAATGCCAAAAACTCAGCTTCCTGTAAAAGCTGTTGCATTTTTATCAACTCTATTTCCTCTTCATGCAGCTTTTTTTCAATCAGAGCTTTTTCTAGCAAATCATTTACCAAACTACGAATACTTGCGCTCATAATATTAAAGGAATCGGATAAGATGCCTACTTCATCATTGGAATTCACTTCTATCAGCTCAACATCTAATTGTCCTCTAGAAATCTTAATAGACGCTTCTGCTAATTTTTTAATAGGTGCTATTAAATAATTAGAAAAAACGCCTCCAAAAAATAAAGACAGAACAAAGGTTGCAATAATCGTCACTTGGGAAACAGTTCGTAGAGATTGTGATTTCTTTACCAGCTCACTGTACAATTCTAAGCCTTCGTTTAAACCACTGTACAGCAATTGTTGAACATACTGCTCTGTGTATTCATAGACATTAACACCTGCATAATAATCTACAAAATAAACGGAATCCTTCTCTTTTCTAAGCTTTATGGCATGGTCCCATTTCTCAATATAGGCTTCCACAGAGTATTTTATTGCGTTCATAGTAAAATAGATTTCCATAGAGCTGAAACGCCCCTCTAATTTAGAAATCAAATCATTAATTTCCAGCTTAGTGGATTGATACTTTTCTTC
>CAZJIO010000052.1:0-7795 GCA_964546035.1 uncultured Eubacteriales bacterium
ACCAATTCATATCTCTCGAACAATAGGGGTGTAATCACATTTGTAATATGTCTTAAGTCAGAGTCAACCATGTTGCTTTTAGCTCTATAGGTATCAAGGGTGTGACGAAATACATCTGCTTTTTCACTAGATAAACCAGAATACCTGACAATTTTTTCTGCACTATCGATCAGCTCCTCAGGAATCGACCCGCTAGATTGATCAGCAGACGGGGATTTTTCACGAATTTGTTTGCTTATTCTAAACATTTGTTCAACATCTAATTGGAAATCAAACTGGTAATCTTCTTGAAAGGTTAAGGCAATATTGGTAATCCTTTTAATCAGATAATCAATCCATTTTAAAAGATCTGGAGAATTTTGATTGTATTTTTTCATTTCATTATAGAGGCAAATGAGTTCAGTGAAAATACATAATTCTCCCTTTGAGTAGATTGTTTTAAAGGTGTCATTACAGGTGCCAATGGATTTTTGTATACGGCATTTGAGGTAGTCAATATTCTGTGAAATCTCCTGTAAGTGGTGCGTAGTGATGTAATCATCAGCATTGAAAAAGCTTCTAGAGATATAAATAGGTAAGTCCATTAAGTGTCTGTAGTATTCTGTTTTGTCCATTACCGAAGCATCTAGCGTATCTTCCACTTTGGTTGAAGACAGCTCATTTTCTAAAAACTGTGGGTGAAATGTTAAAGGAATCAGACCCGCATTTTTATAAATGGGATATGTTTCACCAACGGATTCCAAATAGGTCAAAGAAGGTCGGTAGGTCAGATTGAATTGATCCTTTACGGACCAAAAAAGTAATGAGAGATTGAGAGCTAATATATGAAATTCCTGAGCCCACTTTTCAATGGGATGAAGTGCAGTGTGTATGTTGAACATCATTGAAGACATAGAAAAAACCAGGTCGGCAGAATTATTTATTTGCTTGTGAAGCTGTTGGGTGTCTTGTTCTATGGTGAATATTTTGTAACTATTTTTAAGCTCACTGGCAGAAGATTGCAAGTCAAAATCCCCATCGGAAGAAAGAAAAACATTCACATTTCCATTTTGGAGCAGGGTTAAGGACTTTGCAAATTGTCCTTGGAGAAAAACCATTTCATCATTTGTCAATCGATATACCTCCTTTGTAAGTTCCTTTTTAAGCATTAAACTGAGTATAGCATTAGAAGAAGAGATAAGCAATTACAGTACGAAAACAGTTGACAAAAAGTTAAGTAAATCATATAATGCAAATATACCAATAAAGGAATATAAGAATTCAAGGAGGATGTGTTATGAGCAACGCAATTTTATATGGAATAACCCTATTATTACTCGGCTTATCGTTTTACAAAGACAAGAAGAAAACTAAAATGGCTTTAAAAAAGGCGTGGAAAGCTTTCGAAAATATTTTGCCTGAATTCTTAACAGTCATTATGTTTGTTGGTGTTTTGTTAGCTGTATTAAACCCGGAAGTGATTTCTAAAATCATTGGAAGCAGTTCAGGATGGTATGGGGTGATCATTGCAGCAATGGTTGGAGCAATTACACTCATTCCGGGATTTGTAGCTTTTCCAACAGCGGCCATGCTCCTTCAAAATGGCGCTGGATACATGCAAATTGGTGCATTTGTATCCACACTCATGATGGTAGGTGTTGTAACTGCCCCTGTTGAAATGAAATACTTCGGCAAGCGGTTAACGATTTTGCGAAATTTATTGGCATTTGTTTTTTCTTTCTTGGTAGCATTTGTAATTGGAAAGGTGGTGACGGGCTTATGAGAAAACTATTGAAAAGATATCGTTATTTTATGATAGCCATCCTAGCTGTGGGGGTATTGACACTGTTTAATAGAAACCTAGGATATGAATCCTTTAGTATTGCTGCTTTTAGCTTTAAGGAAATGGCCCTTGTTATTCCACCAGTTTTTATACTTTTAGGGTTATTAGATATATGGGTACCCAAAGAAACAATGATCAAATATATGGGCGAAAATTCAGGGTTAAAAGGCATTATACTTGCAATAATCATTGGATCAGTAGCGGCTGGACCTCTTTATGGGGCATTTCCTGTTGCAGCAGTCTTCATGAAAAAAGGTGTTAAGTTTAGCAATATACTCATTTTTATTGGCGCATGGTCAACCACTAAAATCCCCATGTTTCTTTTTGAAATTTCTGCTCTGGGAGCTAAGTTTGCAATAACCAGACTACTGATCGATATTCCAGGCATCATCATAATTGCCCTGATTTTATCCGCATTAACCTCAAAAGAAGAAATTCAACATCTTTACATAAAAGCTGAAAGCTTATAACCCTCTTATTTGAAAACTAAACTTTTTTCAGAGGTAGCGATCTTGACGATTTCTTCCACGGTGATGTCTTTTGTTGAGACATCACAGGCTAAAGTATTTTCTGATAGAACCGCGACGCGGTCGCATATACCAAATATTTCCTCTATGTCAGAAGAAATGTAGATGATACATACTTTCTTCTTGATTAAATCGTTGATGAAATTATAGATGTCAATTTTACTGGCAATATCAATGCCTCTGGTGGGTTCGTCTAGGATGAATATCTTAGCTCTATTCATCATCCACTTAGCAAAGATAGCTTTTTGTAAACTGCCCCCACTATAAGCTAAAATATTGTTCATGTGACCCGTTGGAATATTAATTTTTAATATATAATCTAAAACAGTTTGTTTTAAATAATCGGTATTAATGATCTGATGCTTTGAAAAACGACTGAGGGATGGTAGGGCAAGATTCTCGTTGGTGTCAAAGCATTGAAATATGGAATCATCCATTCTGTTTTCAGGCATAAGGGCAATGCCGTTTAATATGGCCGTACCAGGCGTGTTGATTTTTTTAAGTCTGCCATTAATATGTATTTGACCTTCATATTTTGTGACGCCAAATAGACAATTGGCAAGAAGGGTTCTTCCTGAACCAGCTAAACCCGTAACACCAAGAATTTCACCTTCTCTTAAATCGAAACTGATGTTGTTCAGTTTGCCCTCAAAACCAAGATCCTTTACTGAAAGAATGGTTTTTCCTTTTTTTAAGTTAATTTTAGGGTATCTACCTTTAATATAATTGTCACTTAGCATTTTAATAATATCTTCTTCGGTGGTTTCAGAGACAATTTGAGTGCCTACAAGTGTGCCCTTTTTGATTATCGAGATTCTGTCGCCAATGGCAAGGACATCATCAATGCGGTGGGTGATATAAAAAATAGCAGCACCTTTTGATTTTATATGCTGAACTATGCTGTATAAGAGTGCTCTTTCACTGTGACTCAGAGCTGCTGAAGGCTCGTCTAAAATGACAATCTTGGATTCTGAGATATAGGCTTTACAAAATTCAATGATCTGCCTTTGTGCTAAGCCTAAGGTGCCCACAGTATCCGATATAGAAATGGGTAAATTTAATTCGTCAATGAGCTGCCGAAATTGGTAATTGAGTTTTTCAAAGTCAACTATTTTCAATAATTTATTTTTATAAGGCAAATTATGGAAAAATAGGTTCTCAGCAATGGATAAATTTTCAAACATGGCCACATCTTGTCTTATATAAATAATCTCTTTTGAAGAAAAAGTTGAAAGACTTTTTGGCTTTATAAGCTGACCATTTAATAAAATATCACCGGAATCAGGGGATAAAAGACCGCTAATAATTTGCATCAACAAGCTTTTTCCTGAGCCATTTTCTCCCATAATCACATGAACCTCACCTGGATATAAATCTAAATTCATATCATTTATGGTGAAGTTATTGATATTCAATCTTATATTTTTAATTTCAAGTAAGGGTGTATTCAAAATAGACCTCCAGCCAGTGACTTATTCTTCATAAATTTCTATGGAAGTAAATAAAGGTATGTTGAGGTTAAAAAGATAGTTTTTGTAGGAGTCATCTAATCTGGAATCGGTGATAACTTTGTGGGCGACCTCGATGGTGCCTACCCGATAAAGTGAGCGCTCACCAAAGCAATCAGATAAACAAACGACAGTGATTACAGCAGCTAGGGGAATAGCCTGCTGAATCAAGGTCGCTTTTTTGACGCTCGAGACCGTCATACCGATATCCTTACTGATGCCATCTATTTCGATGAAGAGGTGGTTGAATGAAAAGTTTTTCAAGTTATCCACGGCCATTTGGCCGAAAACACCATAATTATCAAGGTCGCCACCTATCATAATTAGGGTGTTATTTTGATTTTGTGAGAATTCCATAGCTATTCTAATGTCGTTGGTAACGACTGTTAGGTTATTCCTTGTTGCTAACTTTTTGGCGATTTGTAAATTGGTAGGTCCATTTGATAGCATAATGGAATCGAAATCCGAAACCAGATGGTAGGCAGTATTGGCAATCTCTTGGCGCAGATCAGCAAGTTGATTGTCGAGACCTTCCTCTTGAAGGCTTTCTTCCACATAGCTGAGTAGCACAGCACCACCATGTGTTCTTTTAAGAAACCCTTCCTTTTCCATCTTTTCTAGGTCTCTTCGAATGGTCACTTCTGTCACGTCTAACAACTCGCTCAGCTTGGCAACAGATACTTTTTGATCTTTCATCAAATGATTTTTTATGATTTTAACGCGTTCAATAGCAAACATATTTTCTTCCAATCTCTATTTTGATATTTTGTATGAGTAGGTTATTAGAAACAAATAAAACATCTATTAGAGAACATAATACAACATTTTTGGGGAAAATACAAGGCGAAATGGGACTTTACTGCAATCCTGCACAAATATATTCGGTTTGAATAATAAATGTTGTTGACTTTTAACAACCAAGGTGATAGAATACGAACATATTCGAACATTTAAACAAACACATTCGAATATAATGTATGGATGATTCAACTGAAAACGATAGTTGAACATTAAATTAAATTTTATAGGAGGAAGTTATGAAATCAAATGTATGGGGAAAAATGAAGAAATCTTTAACACTCTTTTTAGTTTTGGCAATGGTGGTTTCATTTGTGGGTTGTTCAAAAAAAGATGACAAAAAGTACATAGGTATATCCATGCCTACACAATCATCCGAGCGTTGGATTAAAGACGGTGCAGCTATGAAAGAGGTCCTTGAACAGAAAGGATATACAGTTGACTTGCAATATGCAGAAGACGATATCCCAACTCAAAAATCTCAAATCGAAAACATGATTACAAAAGGCGCAGATGTTCTAGTTATTGCTGCCGTAGATGGATCAACACTTTCAGATACACTAGACGAAGCTGGTAAAAAAGGCGTAAAAGTTATTTCTTATGACCGTTTATTGGTCAACACAGGTGCAGTATCTTACTATGCAACTTTTGATAATAGAAGAGTTGGACAACAACAAGCAGAATCCTTAGTAGAGGGCTTGAAAAAATTAAGAGGTGAAGGACCTTACAATGTTGAATTGTTTGCTGGTTCACCTGATGATACAAACTCCTTCTATTTCTTTGCTGGCGCAATGGATGTGCTTCAACCACTGATCGATGCAGGTACAATTGTAGTGCCTTCAGGACAATTAACACAAGAAGAAGTAGGTACTTTAAGATGGGATGGCGCCGTAGCACAAGCACGTATGGATGCTATTTTAGCAGCAAACTATACTTCAGGTGATGTACTTGATGGCGTTTTATCTCCTTATGATGGTATTTCAAGAGGGATCTTATCCGCATTAACATCCTTTGGTTATGTAACAGGAGAAGATATGCCTGTTGTTACAGGTCAAGATGCTGAAGCAGCTTCTATTAAACTGATTATTTCTGGTGATCAATACTCAACAATCCTAAAAGACACACGTGATCTTGCTAAAGTTGCAGCGGGTATGGTGGATGCAGTTCTTACAGGTACAGAGCCAGAAATTAACGACACTAAAACTTATAATAATAAGGTGAAAATTGTTCCTTCTTACCTACTTGAGCCTTATATTGTAACAGTAGATAACTACCAAAAACTAGTAATGGATTCAGGATATTTAAAAGCAGAAGATATTAAGTAGTTAACCTTTTTAGATGTCGGTTAGTAGATCGGTTACTAGCCGACATTTTTCTTAATTGGTATAAAAATATAAGATAATAGGAGTGGAACTATGGAACAATATGCATTGGAAATGAAGAATATAACGAAATTGTTTCCTGGCGTCAAAGCTCTTGATCATGTCAATTTAAAAGTCAAAACTTGCCAAATCCATGCCCTTGTAGGTGAAAATGGCGCAGGAAAATCGACTTTAATGAATGTCCTAAGTGGTGTTTACCCTTATGGGTCGTATGAGGGTGACATAGTTGTTGAAGGTTCCATTTGTAAATTTAAGCGGATTAAAGAAAGTGAAGCTAAGGGCATTGCAATTATCCATCAAGAGTTGGCCCTAATTCCAACATTGTCCATAGCAGAAAATGTCTTTCTTGGCAATGAACAAACAGATATTGGTGTTATCATCAGCTGGGACAAAACACGCACAAAGACTCAAGAGATGTTAAAAAAAGTAGGACTTAACGAACATATAGATACAAAAATTAAAGATATTGGTATGGGAAAGCAACAACTTGTAGAAATCGTTAAGGCGTTAGCCAAAGACGTTAAAATTTTAATTTTAGATGAGCCAACAGCAGCACTGAATGATGAGGATTCTAGGCATCTGTTGGATTTACTGTTAGAGCTTAAAACTCAGGGCATCACATCTATTATTATTTCTCATAAATTGAATGAGGTAACAAGAGTAGCAGATGAAATTACGGTGATCCGGGATGGACAAACGATTGAAACACTTATAAAAGGTGTTGACGATATATCTGAAGCAAGAATCATTAAAGGTATGGTTGGTCGTGAATTAGTAGATAGATTCCCAAAACGTTCCCATGATGTTGGTGAAGTGTGTTTTGAAGTAAAGAACTGGAATGTTTATGATCCTAAAGATATAACAAAACATAAGTTAAAGAACATTAATATGAACACTAGAAAAGGTGAAGTCGTTGGAATCGCTGGCTTAATGGGAGCAGGAAGGACTGAATTTGCCATGAGTGTCTTTGGTAGATCTTACGGCAAGAACATAACGGGCACGATTATTAAAGACGGTGTTGAATTAAAATTACATACGGTAAAGGATGCCATAAATAATGGTATTGCTTATACAACAGAAGATAGAAAAACAGCAGGTTTAATACTGATCGATGATATCAAACGCAACATTAGTTTAACTTCGTTTAAAAGTATTAGTAACGGTATTATAATAGATGACAATAAAGAAATCCAAGTGGCAGAAGAGTATAGAAAGAAACTGAGAATTAAATCTTCTAGCATACTTCAGAAAACAGGTAATTTGTCCGGTGGTAACCAACAGAAGGTTGTTTTCAGTAAATGGATTTTCTCGAATCCGGATGTCTTGATTCTAGATGAGCCAACACGCGGTATTGATGTTGGTGCTAAATATGAAATTTACTCGGTCATAAACGAGTTGGCAGAAAATGGAAAAACAATTATTATGATTTCATCAGAACTGCCAGAAATTCTTGGTATGTGCGATCGTGTGTATGTCATGAATGAAGGTAGAATTGTTGGAGAATTAAGTGCCAAAGAAGCGTCTCAAGAAAATATAATGCATTGCATCATGCAAAGCAATTAGGAGGTTTATCATGAAAAAGACGGATGTTTTAGTAAAAGGAAATATTCGCCAGTATGTAATGCTTATTGCATTGGTAGTTGTTATTATATTTTTCCAAATTGTTACTGAAGGGGTATTGTTAAAACCCTTAAACATATCCAATCTGATTTCACAAAATGCTTATATTCTTATTTTAGCAATAGGTATGTTGCTTTG
>CAZJIO010000052.1:7878-17882 GCA_964546035.1 uncultured Eubacteriales bacterium
AATAAAAATGGGTGTGCCAGTTTTTTGGGCAATTGTTATATCCCTTATTATCGGGATCGTTATTGGTATGTGGCAAGGGCTCTGGATTGCCTATGTTGGGGTACCCGCCTTCATCGCAACATTGGCCGGAATGCTCGTGTTTAGAGGCTTGACTTTAGTTGTTTTGCAAGGTACCAGTCTTGCACCAATGCCACTTAATTATACCTTTTTAGCTTCTGGATTTATTCCAGATATCGCTGGTATTGAAGGAATTAATCTATTGGCGATTTTAGCAGGCATATTTGCCTCGGTCTTATATGTCTTAAATGAATTAAATAAGAGAAAAAGCAAATATAAATATGGATTTGGCGTAACTGCGAATAGAGTCTTTATTCTTCAAGTAATCGGTATTCTGTTGTTTATTAATGCCTTTACTTTTGCACTAGCATCTTATAAAGGTATTCCTATGGTACTGATCATCGTTCTGATCTTGGTTGCTATATATACTTTTGTGACGACCAAAACGATTCCAGGAAGACACATATACGCCTTTGGTGGCAATCCAAAAGCAGCTCAATTATCCGGTGTCAATACCAAGAGAGTTATGTTTTGGGTGTATACGAACATGGGTATGATGGCAGCTCTTGCAGGAATTATATTTACGGGAAGACTTAATTCAGCAACGCCAAAATCAGGTGTGAACTTTGAACTGGATGCCATTGCAGCCTGCTTTATCGGCGGAGCTTCAACCAACGGAGGTATTGGAACAGTGGTTGGTGCTATGGTTGGCGGCTTACTCATGGGAGTGCTTAACAACGGTATGTCCATCATGGGAATCAGCATCGACTGGCAACAAGCCATCAAAGGATTGGTACTTCTTGGTGCAGTAGCCTTTGATGTTTACTCAAAATCAAAATCTAAAGTATAAAGCAAAAAAAGATCCACTCATAGAATTGAGGGGATCTTTTTTTATTGGGATACTAAATTTTTAGCGTATAATTTAATACTAAATAAATCAGATACATGGATACAAGGACAATACCTTCCCAACGTACAATTTTACCACCTTTATTCTTTGCAAATAATCGGAAGGCAAGAAGAATGATCAGCATTGTAGGGAATTGTAGGATGTAAAAATTCGAGGGAACAGATAAACCCATTGGTGTAAATGCTGCAGATAATCCTATTACAAAAAGAACATTTAAAATATCGGCACCGATAATATTACCTACGGCTAGATCGCCATGACCTTTACGAACAGAGGAAATAGCTGTCATCAGTTCTGGTAAACTGGTTCCAAAAGCTACTAACGTCGCAGCTATAATACTTTCGGGAATTCCTACACGAATTGCTGAGATTTCAACAGCTGGTATAAGAATTTTTGAAGATAATATAACCAATGAAATACCAAAAATAATTTTTAAAATCAGTATAAAGGTAGAAGAATTAGTACTCACAGGTTTATCTTCATCTAAGATAGAAGAAGTACTTGCTTGTTTGCTCGATTTGATTGAGATATAGATATAACCTATCAACAAAGCAACTAAAACAAATCCCATCCATTGATGAACAACCCCGTTACCATTCACTCCGAATATTGGCAAACAAAAGATCGTTAATAAGACAGCAACACCTATTTGTATGCGTCCTTGAAAATTAATGAGTTTTTTATCAACATGAATAACACCCATAATAGCTGCAATACCGAGAATCAATCCGGTATCAACAATTATTGACCCTATTGCATTTCCAAGAGCTAAGTCTGCATTGCCATTAATGGCCGCAAGGACTGAAACAGAAACTTCAGGGAGCGTTGTACCAAGTGAAACGATGGTCGCACCAATAATCATTTTGGGAACACCCCATTGAACTGATAAAGTGACGGCTTCATCAACAAGAAAGTCTGCCCCTTTTGCTAAGGTGTAAAGACTGATAAGTGCGATAACAACCAATAAAATGGTAGGTGCAGATTGCATCAAACTATAAACCAATTCATCCATTACAAAGATCCTCCTATTAGTGTATGAGGAAAGAGTGATTTCCTATTGGAATAAAAAAAGACTCAATAATCCTCGGATTATTGAGTCTCACAAGACATTGTCATGTCATTAAAGCCGGGATAAAAATCCGTACTGACGACTTTAATTCTTAACACCAATAGGCATAAGTAGTTACTCCCTCAATTTAAAGTCATTATACACATGTTAAAGAGGCAAGTCAAGCAAAACAGGGTATTACGGTTCCTTTCTGCTCTATTTTTTGTTGCGTTTTTTATCTTCATGTTCATCAATTTTGTCGTTTATCTTTTCTGTAATATCTTCTTTAATATCTGCTGCTTTTTTCTTCAAATCTGCTTTTGCAGATTGGATTTTTCCTTTTAATTCTAATTCTTCGTTGCCGGTGACTTTTCCAACGGCTTCAGTAGCTTCACCCTTGAATTTGTCTGCCTTATTTTTTAAAGTATGTTTTAAATCTGTCATGATTATTCCTCCGTTTTCAGTATATTCATGTCAAAACCCTTCAACGATCAGTGAAAATATCATCTGAGTTGGTGTTAAGATTTAGCATAATATATACTTATTATAACACTTAAATGCAGAATATTCAATCAATTCAAATAATTGAATCAATAAGTTTGAATTTTCTGATTATTATATGCTATACTAGAGAGACCATCATAACAGATAAAGGAGGGGAACTATGTTATCAAATAAAGGCATGCTATCCAAACTTATAAAGATCTTTTTATATGGCGTAATTAATTTTGCAGTTGTTCTAATATTAATTTCTATTACAAAATATAACAGCCAGGTATCATTTCAAACTCAGTTGATACCAATGGCCATCATTATATTTGCTACAGGACTTGTGAATTACATAATTGTAGATAAGAAACTTTTGTAAATGAAAAGCTGCAAGGTGACTTGCAGTTAGTTATAAAGGCATTGAAGTCAGCCGTAAACGGTTGTTCTTTCGATACACTTTAGGACTCGTAGATAATTTTTTTTGAAATTCTCGATTAAAATAGCTGATTGTATTGAAACCTACGTGTTTTGATATATCCGCTATTTTTTTATTGGTATCCTCAAGAAGATGGCAGCTTTCTTCAATGCGGTAATGAATGACATAAGACATTGGGGACATACCGACGATTTCCTTGAAACTACGACAAAACTGCCCTTTGCTCATTGGGATCATGGAGGCAAGTTCTTCTAAAGTGAGTTCTTCGCTATAATGGTTGTGAATATAGGATAATACGGGTTTCATTCGGTCTACTTTATAAGAGGATTTTTGATGACTATAGGGGGTGTCCACACTATTTTTATGGAGCAAATGCCACATTTGATATAAGTATCCTTTAATCAATAATTCAGAATCATCTAAGTTATCCTCTTTAAGAGTGTCAAAGGAAGCGAGCAGTTGTAAGAGCGCCTTGTGCCAAGTAACATTTGGGGTGAGCTTTGATGGCACTTGCCTCAATTGGTGTAAAATAGGATATACAAATCGACTATAACTATCTGAGTTCAAGTCTTGATGCATCAGCATAGGGTGAAACACAACAACACAGGCTTCACAAGGTTCTCCATTTAAGGACTTTGCACTATGGACACGATTGGCATTGATAAATAATCCTTCTCGAGAGGTGAGAGAGATTTCTTCATGATCTATGGTGTATAGGATAGCACCACTCAGCACAATAGTGAATTCGACTTCATCGTGCCAGTGTAATTGAAAATAGTTGTCTTCTTGGGGGAGATAGCTTAAATGATAAATGGATAAGGGTAACAAAGGCGTTCCATGGTTGACCTTTTCTTTTAAATGATAGCGATTCAGGTTTCTACTTTTCATCTTATCTCCATAATGGGCAATATCGTGTTAGTATTTATTAAAATTGTTGAAGAATATTCTATCCTTTATCTATAGAATGATAATATGGTTTTATTTTATCAGAAATTAAAGGGAAAGCAAGGAGAAAATTATGAAGCTGATTAAAGAAGGTAATCGTTTAGTCATGAAAAGGGGTCGCGAAACAGTATGGATCGATCCATGGGGGCAAGATGGATTTAGGATTAGGGTGACAAAAGAAGCTGTAATGGATGCCAAGGACTGGGCTTTAGAAATATCACCAGAGCATAGAGAAGCGACTATTCTTATAGAAGAAGTCACCTTAGTTGAACCTTGGATACCAGACAGTGAAAAGACAGAAAAGTCAATTTCAGCAAAGAAAGCATCTATCCAAAATGGTCAGATCATTGCTGAGATTAATCCAGAAGGTTGGATCAGCTTTAAAAAGGCAAATGGTGAAGTTCTGCTAGAAGAGTTCTATCGCGATAGAGAGCGCATTGACAGATACTGTATTCCACTGCGGATAGAAGCAAGAGAACTCAAGGCTATTATGGGTACATACGATTACAAATTAGCCCAACGGTTTGAGGCTTATGATGCTGAGCGCATTTATGGTATGGGTCAGTATCAGGATAAGATCCTCAATAAAAAGGGAACGACTTTAGAATTAGCCCATCGAAATTGTCAAGCCAGCATACCTTTTATGATTTCAAGTAGAGGGTATGGTTTCTTATGGAATAACCCAGCCATTGGAAAAGCAACCTTTGGTACCAATGTAACAGAATGGACTGCTGAATCTACGAAGAAAATAGACTACTACATTACAACCGGAGACAAGCCTGCTGATATTTTAGAAAGATATGCAGATGTTGCTGGTAAAGTACCTATGATGCCAGAGTATGGCCTAGGCTTTTGGCAATGTAAACTGCGGTATCGTAACCAAGCTGAAATCTTAGATGTGGCAAGAGCTTATCATCAAAGAGGTATTCCCTTAGATGTTATCGTTGTAGACTTTTTCCATTGGACGAGACAAGGTGATTTTAAATTTGAAACGAGAGACTTTCCCAATCCAAAGGCGATGGTTGAAGAATTGAAATCTATGGGGACAGAATTGATGGTATCTGTTTGGCCGACAATTGATACCAAGTCAGAAAATTTTCAGGAGATGAATGACAGTGGTTTCTTGGTAACCACAGATAGAGGCATGAACATCAATATGAACTGGATGGGCGAAACCGTATTTTTTGACGCCACGCATCCTGGAGCAAGAAAGCTGGTATGGGATCTTTGCAAGAAAAATTACTATGATCTGGGTGTGAAATTATTCTGGCTAGACGAAGCCGAACCTGAGTATGGACCTTATGACTTTGACTTACATCGTTACCACATGGGTCCGGCCCTTTCGTGCTCAAACATCTATCCAGCGCTTTATGCCAAAGGGTATTATGATGGCATGATGGAAGCAGGTCATGAAGGCGTTCTCAACTTAGTCAGATGTGGTTGGGCGGGTAGTCAAAAATATGGGGCACTTATTTGGTCGGGCGATGTGTCATCAACCTTTAGAGCCCTTAGAGAGCAACTTCAAATTGGCCTGTCTATAGGAATGTCAGGTATTCCTTGGTGGACAACAGATATAGGTGGTTTTCTTGGCGGCGATGTGAATCATCCGGCTTTTCATGAATTACTCCTTAGATGGTTTGGCTTCGGTGTGTTCTCACCTGTCTTTAGGCTCCACGGTGAACGTGTACCTCATATCCAACCGGAAGAAGCAGTTATCAATGGTGTTACACAAATGTTTACAGGTAGCCCCAATGAGATTTATACTTATGGTGAAGAAAATTATGAAATCATGAAGGCTTACATATTTATGCGAGAACGATTAAAACCTTATATCAGAGCATGTATGCAAGAAGCACATGAAAAAGGTACACCGGTTATGCGTACGATGTTCTATATGTTCCCAGACGATCAGGCGTGTTGGCAACAAGAGACTCAGTATATGTTTGGACCTGATATTTTGGTGGCACCTATTATGGAAGCAGGCAGTACGGGTCGCACAGTATATTTACCACAAGGTGAAACTTGGAAAGATGCGAAGTCAGGTGAGATTTATGAAGGCGGTCAGTCTGTTTATGTAGACGCGCCAATAGATGTAATTCCACTATTTGTAAGAGCTGATAAGACTTATCCAATATACCTATAAGGAGAAAATTATGGCGATTGATTATACCTACAAATCCCTTTCAGTTCCTGGGGGTGGATTCGTAACCGGATTTCTTTTCCACCCTACAGTACCAGATATACTCTACTGTAGAACGGATATTGGTGGTGTGTATAGATATGATTTTAAAGATAAAAAATGGAACTCATTAGTGGATGGTGTAAAGGGGACAGAAGTTTGGAAAACGTATCCACTAGCTATTGCAGTAGATAAAAACTTTCCAGAAAGATTGTATATGTCTGTTGGCTTAAAACCCGATTCAGCAATAGGTTATTCAGAAGATTATGGAAAGACTTTTACCTATTTTGAGACACCTTTCAGTGATAAGACAGGGGAAAAAGTAGAGATTCATGGTAATGCTACTGGTCGATCCACAGGTGAACGTTTATTGGTCGATCCATTCAACTCGGACATTTTGTATTTAGGAACTATGGCAGACGGACTCTTTGTGACGACAGACCGGTGTCAATCATGGAAGCGGCTCATGGTGGGCTCTTTCGATGAGAAAAATATCGCTTTTATTTCTGTGGATGAAAGAGCTGGGTCTGTCAATGGTCATGCTAAAAGAATGATCGTTGCCACTTCGGGGCAATGGGGTTCAACCGATGGCAATACCCGTGGCAAAAGTATCTATATCAGTGAAGATGGCGGACAGTGTTTTCTACCACTGGAGGGTCAACCAAAGCCAATTATGGGCGGTCCACAGGACCATCCTGGTTATGTAGGGCAACAGATCGCCTATGATCATCGGTATATGTATATCACTTATAGCGCTTATAACATTGGCTGGTCTAATTGGAACTCCGTTGGTTGTGATACGGGGAAATGTTATGATGGTGCGGTTTATAGGTATCAATTCAACCCAGAAGGACAACTCATAGATGCTGTGGATTTAACACCTCCTCATCCAATGGATCCTGAGTTTAAGGATGAGTTGGCTCCAAATAGAAGACTTGGCTATGGCTTAAGTGGAATCTGCACAGATCCTAAAATACCGGGTGCTGTTATACTAACAACGATTACAGCATCTCCAGATGTTTTTTATCGATCCATGGATTATGGGAAGACCTTCCAACCGATTATGGCAGGATTAGAGATTGGCCATATTGATTTTAATACATCCTTTCAACAACCCAAGTACAATGGCAATCATTCTTTGATTCACTGGATGGCAGACATTAAGATTAATCCTTTTGATTCAGATATGGCACTGTTCAATACAGGGGCAGGCATATTTGCCACTTTTAATCTGACGGCTATGGAAAAAGGCGAAACGGTTATATTTGAAACCTTGAATGAGGGCGTAGAAGAAACTGTCCATCTAAATGTCTATGCGCCACCTAAGGGTGATGTTGCGGTTATAGATGTTATTGGTGATTACGGCATGTTCTTATTTAGAGATATAAATGAAGTGCCGGAAAATACAGTAGCAGATGAAAACAACAACCGTTGGATTACTGCAATGAATGCCGATTTTGCTGACCATTCTGGAAATGTTCTTGTTGCCACTATGAGGGGAAACTGGACGGGGACAACCAAAGGTGGTCTAGTCCTAAGTAAGGACAATGGGATAACTTTTGAGAAATTGCCAGATCCCGAATCTATAAATGAAGAGATTGATGGAGCGGTGGCATACCTGAAAACACCTAATGTGACTTCAGGATGGGTCGCTTTATCAGCAGATGAAAAACATTTGGTATGGTCAATTGGTTTGCCCCTTGATGGTGACTTGGTGGTTTATAGCCATGATTATGGTCAGAAGTATGGTAAGACGAACTTTTATGATTTTGAGGGTAGTGCCATCGTTTTTAAGGGCAAGCCCGTAAAGATTTTCGCTGATCGCATAAAAGCCTATCAGTTTTTCGGATTTTGTGATCAAGAAACTGGACCAGCATTTTTTGTAAGCCATGACTTTGGTGAAAAATTTCATCAAATAGAGGGACCAATCGGATTTCCTGATCAATTGCTAGCAGGGATTGATAGCGAACAAGATATAGAAATTAGAGGTATTCCAGGAAAAACAGGTGCGTTTTATATGGCATTGTTACAGGATGGTTTGTGGCAAATCACTTATGATTGGGATAAAAAGTGCTTTTCAGGCAGTTGTGTATCTCAGTTAGGGGATGTGATTAAGAGGATCGGAATCGGTATGGGAAATAGCGGGCATCTAGACGCCCTTTATACCAGCGGCACAATTTCTGGCGCATATGGATTTTACAGTTCAAATGACGGTGGTTGTAATTGGATCAGAATCAATGACGATGACCATCACTTTGGAGACATTCGTTCAATTGATGGGGATAAAAAAGTACCTGGTCGCTTTTTTATAGCGACAGGTACTAGAGGACTTGTTGTTGGTGAATCCGTTTGAGCTTTCTATGAAGCCAATGTAAATAATTCGAAAATATAACGATCAGGCACACAGACAGATGTAGCGTGAGCAGAATCTGTCTGTGGTACCTCATTTTAATAATTCAGATGTTCTTTGACGTTTTCCTCTGTTAATCATAAAGCACCGTTTTATAAACATCCAAATATCCTTCAGCCATCTTTTTTCTAGTAAATCTACTAATTGCATATTCACGCAATGCCTTGGGGTCGGGTATATGTTGGTAAAGTATTTTCTCAACCATTTCATCAATGGAATTGCATATTAGCTCTGGAAATCCTACTAACACTTCAGGCACTGCACCATTAGCTAAGGCGAGTACAGGAGTGCCACATGCCATAGCTTCCACCATAATGAGGCCAAAGGGTTCTTGACATATTGTTGGTAAAATGACATATCTTGCACGATCTAGTAGGTCTTGTTTTTGTTTTCCACCTACCTCACCAACATATTCTATGTTTGGATTATTATTTATTCTAGGCTCTATCTCTCTCTTGTGGTACTCCATGTCATATATAGGTCCCGCTATGATTACCTTCTGTTGTGTTTTTTCTGCTACCTCTAACACATGAATAATTCCTTTATACCAGGCTAGCATTCCCATATACAATATATAGTCATCCTTCTGTTCTCTAAATTCAAATGCATCTGGGTTAATCCCATTATATACAAAATATCCATCTCCTCCAGCATTATCAAATGCACTTTTGCTAACATATATAGGATATTCTACAGGATTATAGGCAGGCGTATGAATAGTGCAAACTGTTGGTATTTTAAGATGAATTCTCCCAATAACTGAGGTATGGGTATGGTCATGGATTATGTCAACATTTTCAGGTAAATGGTGCTTAACAAAATTGCCTATTTCTGTAGGATTTACACCATTATGTTCATAATTAATAATCTTAGCATTACTTTTACTTCCTTTAGGTGCAATAAGAAAAACATCATGACCCATACGCACAAGTTCTTCTGTCAAATCATAAATAACTCTTTCAATACCACCGTAATTTTGTGGTGGTATTGGATAATAATCAGGTGCTACCTGAACAATTCTTAATGGTTTATTTGCAATAACATTTTTGTATATTGTAAAATATTGATCTACCATCTTCTTCGTTTCAAAATTATTTGATACGTACTCCCGTAAACGATAGGGCTCAGGAAATTTTTGGTGCAGAACCTTTTCAGTCATTTCAACTACAGACTCGCAGATAAGTTCAGGAAATTCCTCCAAAACTTCTGATACAGCACCATTATTAAAAGCAAGTACGGGTGTGCCACATGCCATAGCCTCTACCATCACTAATCCAAAAGGCTCCTCGAATGATGTCGGAAATAGCAAACACCTTGCATGTTTTAATAGATTCTGTTTTTCCTGCCCCCCGACTGGTCCAACATACTGAATATTAGGATGATCTTTAAGTCGAGGAGTTATTTCATTTTTGAAATAACTCTGGTCATGAACAGGACCAGCAACAATTAATTTTTGATTTGTTCTGATTGCTACATCCAAAGCGTGCTGTGTGCCCTTAGAGTAATTCAAAACACCAAGGTATAAAAGAT
>CAZJIO010000052.1:17902-20265 GCA_964546035.1 uncultured Eubacteriales bacterium
TTATCATCGCTATATTCAAACTCTCCAATATTTATACCGTTATAAACTTGAAATCCACAATTTTCACCATATAGCTGTTTTGCTCTTTTACTGGTATAAACGAGGTGTTTTACTGGATTTTTTAATGGACAATGAATTGTACATACTGTCGGTATCTTCAGATTTTCCCTTCCTATTAATGAATGATGCGTATGGTCATGTATCAAGTCAATGTTTTCAGGTAGAGTTCTCTTCACAAATGCAGTAATCGCTTGTTCATTCCATGCATTATCGTGCTCATACTCTATTAAATTAGCATGTGTTGTAGTGCCTTTTGGAGCATATAAATAAACTTCGTAGCCTCTGCTAACCAACTCTTCTGTTATTTCGTAAGCAATTTTTTCGATACCTCCATAATTAGTAGGAGGAAGAGGATATATATCTGGTGCTACTTGAACTATTCGCATAGGTTTAGATTCTGTTTTTGCTTTTGATTTTTTGATATCTTTAAAAAATTTCATATTAAATTTTACTGGCGGAGAATTTGGTTTATACTGTGCAGCAATATCATTGCATTTTATAGCATTATCAATGTCACCTATCCTATAGTAGCATACACAGAGCTGAATATTAGGTATATATCCTGAGCAATCCTCTAAAGTAAATCCCCATCTATTTTCAGGCTTTTTTAGATTAGTAGCTAGACTATACCAAAATATTGCCTTATGATAATCTTTTTCACCCACGTAATAATTACCTAGCTGACAACATATCTCTGCTCTAGGTAACTCATATTCAAAGCTTTTTAGTAATGTTCTAAGCATAGCCTGTTTATTATTTCTGTTGCTATAACATATTGCTAGGTGGTAACAAGCATTTATAACATCCTCTGCCCAACCTTCTTCTAAATCTATAAACTTATTAAAGTATTCTATGGCATCATCATATCTATCGTGGTAATATAGCTCCTTTGCATAGTAGAAAAGATTCCTCACACTTAGTTTTCTGCCATCAGCGATCATTCTCTCGAATATTCTCAAATTTCTATCAGAATCGTTATGAACCCGTTTATGTGTTACACAAATATCTGAATTAACTGTATTTCCATCTATACCAATAAACTCATGTATAGGGTCATGCCATATTGGATTTTTATCCCTTTTAACTAAACGCTCTCTATATAGGCATAAGCTCACATTCCCGAATTCATCAAACGCATAATTATATTTCATCATAACTACGTCAACAGAAGCATCTATATTGTCCTTTAATTGTTTAAGTTTTGCTCTATCCGCCTCGAGCAAAACATCGTCAGCATCCAACCAAAGAATATAGTCCATGCTCGCCTTAGAGAAAGAATAATTTCTTGCAGTTGAAAAGTCATCTATCCATATAAAATCATATATTTTGTTTGTATATTCTATAACAATTTCTTTTGTTTTGTCAGTAGATCCTGTGTCAACGATAATTATTTCGTCAACGATATCTTTTACTGATTCTAAACATCTTGCAATATTATCTTCTTCATTTTTTACAATCATACAAAGGCTAAAAGTTGCCATTATCTCACCTCCTAAATTTAAAGAAGGGAAATGGTTACATTTCCCTTTCTGTTGACTAGGAAAGTCCTCAAGGTAAAGGAGACTTTCCTGTCAACTTAAACGCGGTATAGATACCTTTCTTGTCTATGGTCTTTTGAGTTATTACGAATTAAGTAGCATATCGTAAAGATTCAACGACGAGATAGATAATTTCCCGATAACCGCCGGTACCTAAAGTAACTCTATCGATAGAAAACAGTGCCCAATCCCCAGGATTCGCAAAACCACCCGGTAAATTAAAACTTATTCTATAGTGCCTAGCGCTCAAAGTACCAGTTGCCCCTGTAGGTTCCATAACTGTAGTAATTGGGGATAAGACTGTTTGTTTGTAGTTTGTACTAGCAGTTCCTTGTCCCCATTCCTCTGTATTACCTCTAAAATCAGCTCTTAGCCTAAGCTGGACATTTCCAGCAGGTGAATTAAATCTCTGCAATAAGATATGAGCATCCACGGTCATAGCTGTTCCAAAAGTATAAGTACTTGGAATCTTAAATTCGACACTAACTGTTTCAGAAGTAGAGTCTCGTGGAAGACCCCATGCACCTAGCCGACCACCTTCCGATGCAGGATTTGGTGGAGTAGTTGCATCAGGATAAATATCCTTTGAAAAATCATTAGTTGGGTCGTAGCTTCCGTTTTTATACATATCTAATACAGTAAATACAAGTTCTACTTCTCCAACGCCAGGTGCACCTGCTGCTCCGGTATCGCCTTGAGGACCAGTAACGCCGGTATCGCCTTGAGGACCAGTAACGCCGGTATCGCCTTGAGGACCAGTAACGC
>CAZJIO010000052.1:20365-22703 GCA_964546035.1 uncultured Eubacteriales bacterium
CGCCTTGAGGGCCAGTAACGCCGGTAACGCCTTGAGGGCCAGTAACGCCGGTAACGCCTTGAGGGCCAGTAACGCCGGTAACGCCTTGAGGGCCAGTAACGCCGGTGTCACCTTTAGGTCCTGTCGGCCCTGTGCAGCATGGTCCTGTTGGGCCAGTAACGCCGGTAACGCCTTGAGGGCCGGTAACGCCAGTATCGCCTTGAGGGCCAGTAACGCCGGTAACGCCTTGAGGACCAGTAACGCCGGTAACGCCTTGAGGACCAGTAACGCCAGTAACGCCTTGAGGGCCAGTAACGCCGGTAATGCCTTGAGGGCCAGTAACGCCGGTAACGCCTTGAGGGCCAGTAGCGCCGGTAACGCCTTTAGGGCCAGTAGCTCCAGTGTTCCCTTTTGGTCCGGTAACTCCTCTTGGTCCAGTGGCTCCAGTCGGGCATTTTTTTCTGCAATCATGGCAAATTGGATAATCATGACATTCATCCACAGCACATTCATTGCAAACACAACACTTCCGGTTGCGAAAATCAGACTTCATAATACCTCTCCTTTCTAATTATTATGTACACATCACAAAGTTGCTAAGTAATATGCTTAATAATATTATATTAATAAATACATCAACTAGTGAGACATGTACAATTTTCTTACGAGCTACCAATAACATACTAGTGAAGGTAGGTGTTGCTGCAAGGCAAATAACCTTCTATGAAGTCATAAAATGAACATCACGACCAAGGAAAGTGTCAGAATGAATTGCTGGAGAATATACCTCGTGTTATCGTCTATCTATAAAGCAATCCTAGCATAGAATATATGAATAAGGACAGCAGTAAAATGCTGTCTTTATTTATTTGCACTAATTGTAGAGGTAAATACTATAGAATAAGGCGGATTAAAAATGATTTTTGGCTTATTAATTTCAATATTATATTATATACTTGAAAAAAGAATGATATAAGAGTTGGTGAGAGTATGATATAAAAGTAGTTTTCATGTTCAAACTGACACAATAAAAATAACCATGAAATGAGTTGATAATAATATTGACAAATAAAATGAGGGGAGTACCGATGCTATAGAAGAAGTGAAGGTATATTTTATGAAATGAGGAGGAGTAAATAATTAACAAGATAGTATATTGAATGTTATGTTACATTGCAAGTTCATTCCTTGGCATAAATCAGAGATATTCTTTAGTAGGTACAATAGTAAGGTGGAGCAATAAATGTAATAATTGTGATGAGCAGGTATTTCGATTGAACAACGGAAGTTATAGAAACCATTGCCCATTTTGTTTGTTTTCTTTACATGTTGATAATATACCTGGAGATAGAAATAATACATGCAAAGGATTAATGGAACCAACTCTTCAAAAAAGGGAATCCAAAGCGACCAACTGTCAATGTTTGATGGTTGGTTTTTTTATCTCAACAGTATATTTAGAGATGTTCTATTTGTGCTTTAAACAGTTATCCCTAGTGGTACAGAGGATGGCATAAAGTTTAAAATAGGGTAATAAAGTAATACTACACGTCCATTGATAGGTTTGATGGTTGGAACGGAATAGAAAGGGCAAGGCAACTCGTTTTCTTTTTCGCCTTACTCCATGGATTAACTTTCGTATAGGGTAGATATATCATGTATTCTACGCTTCATTTCTGTGCGGATATGTAACGGCTCTAAACACTCGCATTTATCCCCAAAACTGAAAAGAATATTGTAGTAGTATTCATTCTCTATAAAAGGAAAACTAACAATGTAATGTTCATCCCCGTCCGGCGAAAAGTGTTCATAAGTGCAATAATCAAGTACCCTGTCCATGACAGATTTATGAATACGAATTTTTATTTTTGTTTGCATAGTTGCCAAAATATCAGTGAAATCTAACTGCGGTTTTTGAAAATCTCGTGGCGTAAAAAATGCCTCTTGTATTTGTAGGTTTGATGTGCGGGATAGTTTAAATAAGCGAAAATCATTTCTTTTATGGCAATACCCTTGTAAGTACCAATGACTACTTTTCAATACAAGCTGATACGGCTCGGCTGTTCGTACGGTTTTATTTCCATAGCGGTCTGCATATTCAAATGAAAGTAGCTTGCTTTCCTGTAAAGCTGTTTTGATAATTTCTAAATAGGGTTGTATGTTCCTGTTGCCCATCCACGGACTTAAATCTATATATATTTGATTTGCTTTTAATTCAATGTCTTTCGCTTTGTCGGCGGGGATAAAACTCTTGACTTTCGCAAGGGCGTTTACCAGTTCATCACCACGTATCATGTTGGTAAGACTGGAAAGCCCCATCAAGATAGCGGAAAGGTCGGCAGTCGAAAAAACCTTTCTA
>CAZJIO010000052.1:22731-22956 GCA_964546035.1 uncultured Eubacteriales bacterium
AATTTCAAAGCCACCGCCAGCTCCAGGTGCCCCGCGAACAGGAATACCCGCCATGTTGATCGTGTCTATGTCGCGGTAGATTGTGCGGGGTGAAACTTCAAACAGATCTGCTAACTCCTGTGCGCCTATACGCTTTTTATCAAGGAGTATCATAATAATGCTAATAAGCCTGTCAACTTTCATCGGATTGCCGCCTTCCAAATTTCTTGTTATTATTATAAATTG
>CAZJIO010000052.1:22987-26227 GCA_964546035.1 uncultured Eubacteriales bacterium
TAATAAAAAAGTAAACAAATCAATGGACCTATCAGGAGGCAACACAATGCAGAAAAAAGCCCTAGTAATAATCGATATTCAAAATGATATAACAAAGAATTACAAGGATGTTATTGGTTCAATCAATAAAGCTATTGATTGGGCAGTCAATAATAATATTCATGTTATTTATATAAGGCATGAAAATTTATCAGCTGGCACGAGGACTCTTAAACCCAATACATATGGGTCTGAATTAGTAGCAGATTTGAATATAGTATCAGAAAATGTTTTTACAAAATACAAAGGAAATGCATTAAGCAGTGAAGGGTTTACAGACTTTATTAGCAAAAATGAAATATGTGATTTCGTCGTAGCAGGAGCAGATGCTGTTGCCTGTGTTAAATCAACCTGTTACAACTTACGCAAAGCCAATTATGGCGTTAATGTCCTATCAGATTGCGTTACCAGTTATGATAAAAGGAAAATTGACGAAATGTTACGTTATTATGAAAGTAAAGGTAGTAAAATTATTTGTTTGAATGACCTATAAATTTAAGCGCTTTCCATAGTAACCGCATAGCGCGGCGGGCAATGGCAAAAGGAACATCACAATTTTTATGTATATCATCGCTATCACCACAAATATATTGAAAAAGATTAGTTGTGAATGATGAAAGGTGTTCTTTAAAATAAAAAAATGGTTAATCCTCTAAAAGTGGTTATAATGTCAATCAAGTTACTGCAACCAAATGATATTGGGTTGAATTGATTGCTTAAAAAATGACATAATATGTGGAAAGTATTTATATACTATTTCGGGCGGAACATACATAGTTTAATCTACATAATTATTGATAGTTTGTTGTTGCGGTGTTATTATTTATATAGATCTTATTTGGCGAATAATGGGAAGCTAGTTGAACCACGTATTATGGCTATAATGGGAAAACATAAATTATAAGTTAGAAACATAAATCTTTCGAATGAAAGGACTGAGGTAGATAATATGAAGTATTATGTAGATTCAAAATCACTTAAAGGTGGAGATGGAAGTAAAGAGCATCCTTTTGGAAAAATACAGGATGCAGCAAATATTGCAGTACCTGGAGATGAGGTTATAGTGGCGCCAGGCATTTACAGAGAAAATGTTAATCCTATCAATAGTGGAACTGTAGACAACAGAATTATTTATCGTTCCGAGGAGAAAAAAGCTGCAATTATTACTGGAGCCGAAGAAGTTAAGAATTGGGAACTTCATGAGGGGAATGTATGGAAAGCAAAAATTCCTAATGCTTTATTTGGAGAATATAATCCATATACAACCCTTGTTTATGGGGATTGGTATGTTGCAACAATAATTGCACATACCGGAGATGTCTTTTTAAATAATAAGTCCATGTATGAAGTGACTGAGATGGATAAAGTGTTAAATGTTCAAAAAAATAAACGTTCATGGGATTCTGAGTTTACAGTTTTCACATGGTATACGACTCAAGACACTGAAAAAAATGAAACTATTTTGTATGCTAACTTTCAAGAAAAAAATCCTAATGAGGAAAATGTAGAAATCAGCGTTAGAAAAAATTGTTTCTACCCAAAAGAAGAAGAGATTGGATATATAACTTTTTCTGGGTTTACAGTAAGACAAGCTGCAACGCAATGGGCACCACCAACAGCATTGCAGGAGGGTATGATAGGACCGCATTGGTCAAAAGGATGGATTATTGAAGATTGTGAAGTTTATGAGGCAAAATGCTCTGGCATTTCCCTGGGTAAATATTTACAACAAGAAAATGATAATAAATGGTCTAAATTAAAATTTAAGGATGGTACTCAAACGGAGCGTGACAACATCTGTCAGGCGCAAAGAGAAGGATGGTCAAAGGATAGAATTGGCTCACATATCGTAAGAAGATGTGACATTCATGATTGTGGACAGACAGGTATTGTAGGACATTTGGGTGGCGTTTTCTCTATTATAGAGGATAATGAAATTCATCATATCAATAATAAACAAAATCTCGCTGGAGCTGAAATTGGTGGAATCAAAATGCACGCGGCTATAGATGTAATCATTAGGCGAAACCATTTCCATCATTGCACAAGAGGGTTGTGGCTTGATTGGCAAGCTCAAGGCACTCGAGTATCTCAAAATTTGTTTCATGATAATTGTACACCTAAGAATGAAAATCTTGCAGATGTAGGTATAATGGGAGTAGCAGAAGACCTCTTTATCGAAGTATCTCATGGACCTACATTAGTAGATAATAATATTTTCTTGTCAGATCGAGCTTTAAAACTTCCAACACAAGGTGTAGCATTTGTTCATAATCTGGTTGCAGGTTCGATGGTAGCAATTGGAAGAGGTGTAAATAATGGAGCATTGACTAAAATCTCACCACGCTATACGCCTTATCATGTTGCGCATCAAACAGAGATTGCAGGCTTTATGTCATTTTTGCATGGTGATATGAGATTCTATAATAATATTTTCATACAGCAAAAAATTCGAATGGAATTACAAAAGTATGTAGATTCTATGGGTGAAAATGAATGGGATGATAATAATCTGTCTACTGGTACTTCACCATATGAGAATTATCCGACATGGGAAGAATACGAGAAGCAGTTTGAAGGATATTGTGGTATGGGATCAGCACCTAGTGATCGTTACTATAATCCTCTTCCAGTTTGGGCAGAAGGTAATGTTTATTTTAATGGCGCAAAAGCTATGTCAAAGGAAAATGCAGTTATTGATCATGAGCATACAATTACAGTTTCAGTTGAAGAAAGAAATGGAAAATATGCTATCAAAACAAATCTCAATGATTATGTGCAAAAATTGAAGGCTACTACATTAATATCAACAGAAACCTTAGGAATGGCTTTTGAGCCAGAGCAAAAATTTGAAAATCCAGATGGAACGTCCATTGTATTTAACGAGGATTATTTTGGGAACTCCTGTGGACTGTATCCTATTGCAGGTCCTTTTTCAGAAAAGTCACTTAAAACAATGTAATTTATAATAGGGTTAATCCTCTTAAATTGGTTATACTAGGATTAACCATTTTTTTGCCTTAAGGAGGGTAAGCCCATGTCTATAAATTCTACTCAAACACACATGTGTACCAATCATCTTATAGATGAAAAATCACCATACCTACTCCAACATGCCCATAATCCTGTCAACTGGTACCCTTGGAGCGACGAAGCCTTCCAACTGGCCCATACCGAAAACAAACCAATCTTCCTCTCCAT
>CAZJIO010000053.1:0-1445 GCA_964546035.1 uncultured Eubacteriales bacterium
GATCAGTTAGTTTTAGAAGCCTCAGCCTATTAGCTACAGTCGATTGACTTTTACCAACTTGCCTTGCAATATCCTCCTGAGTTAAGCTATAATCTTCTATTAAATTATAATATCCTTCTGCTTCTTCAAAATAATTAAGATTTTCTCTTTGTAAATTTTCTATAAGTGCCAAAACAGCGCTGTCTTTATCATTCACTTCAATAACAATAGCAGGTATCATTTCAAGTTTTGCTAGCTTAGCTGCCCTTAATCGTCTTTCACCTGCAACAAGCTCATATGTAGCATCTTTAATGACTCTAACATTGATTGGTTGTATTACGCCGAATTCTTTTATTGAATTTGCCAATTCTTCAAGCATTACCTTATCAAAAACCTTTCTTGGTTGATAAGGATTTGGTCGTATATTGACAATTGGAATCATTAATACCTTATAGTCCCCTATTTTTCTCATAAAAATACCCCCTTTTGTAGTTTGATTATATCACAATGGATTAATTGCTACAAGAGAGAGTATTAAATCTTCATTTCCCAGGAAATATTGTGTCGTTTATAGGGGTTTTTTGGAAGGCAAACCCGCTTTTCTAGGATAATGGTTTTGAGTTCTGATAGATTTAAGTATAAGAACATATGTTCTTGTTATATCGGAATGAGGTATTTTTAATGAGACTATTTTTTCGATTGTGCCACCCAACACTTCGATGGCATTAAGTGCATCTTCAACTTCTAATTCGTAGTCAGATGACTTGTAAGATATAAAATATCCTGTGAGTTGTACAAATGGAATACAATACTCGGATAAAGTCGAAAGATTACTAACTGCTCTTGAAACAACACAATCAAATTTTTCACGGTACTGAACTTGTTGTGCAAAATCTTCTGCTCTTCCATGTAGACATTTCACATCCAATAAACTCAACTGCTGACAAACCTCTTGAAGAAACTTTACTTTTTTATTAACTGAATCCAACAGAACCAATTGAATATGGGGGTAAATAATCTTAAGTGGAATACCAGGAAATCCAGCTCCAGTGCCTACATCAAGTAAAGAATTGATAGATTTCATATCCAGCGCCTTTACCACAAGTAGACTATCCAGAAAATGTTTAACAATCACTTCTTCTTCCTCAACAATTGAAGTCAGATTAATCATTGTATTCCAATGGATTAATAATTCAAAATACGTTTCAAATTTTTCAAGCATTTCTTGAGTTACATCAATAGATAACTGCTGCAAACCATCTTTTAGTAAATGTATATTTTTCATTATGCACCTTTTTTCAATAATTTTAAGAACTTCTTTTTCTAAACTGTTCTAAGTAAACAAGTAATACAGAAATATCTGCAGGGGAAACACCTGATATGCGTGAGGCTTGTCCAATAGATTTTGGCTTAATCAACATTAATTTTTGCTTTGCTTCAATTCTAAGACTTTTTATGTCATCGTA
>CAZJIO010000053.1:1455-4335 GCA_964546035.1 uncultured Eubacteriales bacterium
CAACGCTTCAGGGATCAATTTTTTTTCTAGTTTTTTAAATTGTTCAACTTGTTTTAACTGCTTAGATATGTAGCCCTCATACTTAATATGAATATCTACTTGTTCAATCACATCTTGTGGTAAAGGGACTCTATCTTTATCAATTAAAAGAAGGTCATCATAACTCAACTCAGGTCTTCTTAATAAATCAGATAACTTAGCACCACCGCGTAACAAGGTTGTATCTAACTTTTCTAGAACCTCTTGAACAGCTTTTGAAGTGCCTACATTAGTCCTATTAAGACGCGCTACCTCATCTTCAATGCTTTGTTTTTTAACTAAAAACTGTTGATACCTTTCTTCACTGATTAAACCTGCCTTATACCCTATAGGTGTTAATCTTAGATCAGCGTTATCTTGTCTTAATAAGAGTCTATATTCAGCACGAGAGGTCATCATACGATAAGGCTCTCTAGTCCCTTTTGTAACTAGGTCATCTATTAATACCCCAATATAACCTTCAGATCGGTCAATCACTACAGGCTCTTTTCCTAAAACCTTCAAACCTGCATTCATCCCTGCAATTAACCCTTGAGCTGCGGCTTCTTCATACCCTGAACTACCATTAAATTGTCCCGCACTAAATAAACCGCTTATAACTTTACATTCTAGTGTAGCTTCCAATTGTAATGGATTAATACAATCATACTCAATGGAATACCCTGTTCTCATAATATTACATTTTTCCATACCGGGTAGCGTTCTTAACATATCTCTTTGAACATCTTCTGGTAAAGAACTAGACATGCCTTGAACATAAAACTCATTGGTGTCTTCGCCCTCTGGCTCTAAAAAAACTTGGTGTCTTTCTTTATCAAAAAAACGGACTACTTTATCTTCTATAGATGGACAATATCTGGGTCCAGTTCCTTCAATAACACCTGAATATAGGGGTGAACGATCCAGATTATCCTTAATTACCTGATGTGTATGTTCATTTGTATAAGTCAACCAACAAGAAATCTGATCTCTTTTGATATCTTCTGGTGAATGGGTAAAGGAGAAGGGTACTACTTTCTCGTCACCTTTTTGTTCCTCCATCTGTGAAAAATCAACAGACTTTTTATCAATTCTTGCAGGAGTTCCTGTTTTGAATCTCAACAGCTCAATACCAGCTTCCAGGAGAGATCCTGAAAGATTATTGGCAGCTTGCAAACCATTAGGTCCACTATAAACCGATACATCTCCATATATACATTTTGCCTTCAGATAAGTTCCAGTTGCAATAATAACTGTTTTGGATTGATATATTGCACCCGAGAGTATTTGAACACCTTTGATTTGACCTTCTTCTATGATAATTTTAGTTACTTCTGCTTGTCTTATATAGAGATTTGGCGTATTTTCAAGGATTCTTTTCATTCTTTTTGAATATTTATATTTATCTGCTTGTGCTCTAAGTGAATGCACCGCAGGACCTTTACCCGTATTAAGCATTCTTGATTGAATATATGTCTGATCAATATTGATGCCCATTTCTCCACCAAGCGCATCAATTTCCCGAACCAAATGCCCTTTTGAAGTCCCTCCTATGCTAGGGTTACAAGGCATCATGGCAATGGAATCTAAGTTTACTGCAAAAACAACGGTGCTCAGTCCAAGTCTAGCAGATGCTAAAGCAGCTTCACACCCAGCGTGTCCTGCCCCAATAACAACCACATCATAACTTCCTTCAATGAAACTCATGTAACTGACTCCTTTCTTATTTACCAAGACAAAATTGGCTAAATATTTGATTGATGAGGTCCTCTTTGACAGAGTCACCAGTAATTTCACAGATTGCTTCATAAACATTTTGAAGATCTATGGCTATAAAATCTTCGGCCATTCCTAACTTAACAGACTTAATCACTTCATCTATGCTAACCCTTGCGCTTTCTAGAGCACTTTTATGTCGCACATTCGTTATATAAACATAATCATTAAAATTAATATCTCCCAATAGAAATAATTCTTTAATATGCTTTTCGAGTAAATCCAATCCATTATCCGTTTTTACAGAAATGCCAATAATTATTTGATGTGGCAGAAGCTTTTTAAGGTCATCAATTTCTACTTTCATATTTAAGTCGATCTTATTAAGTAACACAATTATTTTTTTATCTTTAACAAGCTCAATGATTTGCATATCTTCTGAGGTGAGTTCAGTAGAAGCATCCATCATAAGTAAAATGAGATCCGCTTCAGAAATCAGATTTTTAGATTTTTCAACCCCTATTTTTTCAATAAAATCATGGGTATCTCGAATGCCAGCAGTATCTATTAGTCTTAAGGGAACACCGTGTATATTCATATATTCCTCTAATACGTCTCTTGTTGTTCCTGGAATATCTGTGACAATGGCTCTTTGTTCCTTCAATAAAAAATTAAGTAATGAAGACTTCCCAACATTTGGCTTTCCGATGATAGCCGTTTTTATACCGTCTTTTATCCTTCTACCATCATCATAACTATTTAAAAGCGCATTAACTCTTGATTTAATAGCATTCATGTCTTCCAAAAGTCGATCTGTACTTAATTCTTCAATATCATACTCGGGGTAGTCAATTTGTGCTTCAATATGTGCCATCAACTTGATGGATAATTCTTTAATCTCAGTAATTTTATTTGAAACAGAGCCTTTCAATTGATTCATGGAAGCTTCTAAAGCCATTTCTGTACTAGAATTAATCAAATCCATTACGGCTTCTGCTTGAGACAAGTCAATTCTCCCATTTAAAAAAGCTCTTTTAGTAAACTCTCCTGGTTCAGCTAATCGAACACCTTCACTTAAAATGAGTCTCAATATTTTCTGAACCACTAATATACCACCATGAGCATTTACTTCAACCACATCTTCCT
>CAZJIO010000053.1:4350-7550 GCA_964546035.1 uncultured Eubacteriales bacterium
AAGCTATTTGGACCTCTCATGATGGAAACAAGAACTTCATCAATGGCTAGTCCACTGGCTGGTTCTATTATATACCCATAATGGAGTGTGTGCGATGGCACATTTTTCAATTTTTTATTTGGTTTCTTAGAAATAAAAATTTTATCCACAACTTGTATGGCAATGTCACCACTTATTCGAATAATGCCTATGCCGCCTGGGGACAAAGGCGTTGCAACTGCAGCAATCGTACCATCTATCATAAAATCACTCCTTATAAGGATACCCCACGCTTAACAGCATGGGGTACGGATTATAATCTTTTAGCCGGTGTAATAATCACCTTTCTATAGGGCTCTTCACCCTCACTATGGGTTTCTACAAATTTATTATCTTGTAGCGTAAAATGAATGATTCTTCTTTCGTAGGGATTCATAGGTTCTAAAGTGAACTTTTTCCCCGTTTTCTTTACCTTGCTTGCCAAATTGATAGCCAAAGTTTCAAGAGTTTCTTTTCTTCTTAAACGGTAGTTTTCAGTATCTAATTTAATTCTAATATATTGTTCTGCTTCTTTATTCACAACTAAGCTGACTAAGTATTGTAAAGAATCTAATGTTTGGCCTCTTTTACCTATGAGAACGCCCATATTAGGACCTTTTAAATCAATGTTCATAGAATGTGAATCTTCCATTGAAACTTCAATGGTAACTTCTAAACTCATTTTTTCAAAAACATCCTTTAAAAAATGTATCGCTACTTCATTTAGATCTAATTTTTTTGTAACCCTCACATGGGCTTGTTTATTGCTAAATAAACTAAAAAATCCGCCATTAGGTCCCTTATCAATAATCTCGATAATCGCTTGATCACTTGTTATACCTAGTTCTACTAAAGCCTCTGTTATTGCATCATCAACGGTTCTTGCTTTTTTTTCTACAACCTGCATGATTAATTACCCTCCTATTACTTAACATTTGATAAATGTTTATTAATTACAATTTGTTGTCCTAATTGGAACACATTACCCACTAACCAATATAAGCCTAATCCTGCTGGCATTTGAACAACGAATATAAGTGATATAACAGGCATCATATACATCATTGTTTTTTGTGTTTGCTCTTGGGTCTTATCGCTATTAGGAGAAGTAGGTGTTGTTTTTGAAATCAATATTTGGAAAACAAAACATAAAATTGGGATCAGTACCCCAACTGTAAAAATGCCTTGTAAACCATTGTCAAAAGAAATAGGACGGTCTGTTAAATTAATGCTCAAAAATGTATTCATTTCTGTAATACGTTCAATGACAGGGCTAATTTGATCTGCAACAGATTGGAAACTTTCTTTTAAGGTATTCCAATTTAATTGGTTAAATGTAGCCATTAAGTCAACAACTTTATTTTGAACAATAGGACTAAAATCCTTAACACTAACTGTCTTAGCTTTAGGAATGGTATTATAAATATCTTGCATGGTCTTTTCATATCCAGAAATACCACTGATTGATGTGTAAATATTTAAATATTCTGCCTTAACTTTGTAAATATAGGCAGGAATATTTCTAAGTACTTCAAACAATGCAAACATAATTGGTAATTGAATGATTAAAGGTAAGCATCCCCCTAAAGGATTTACATTGTGCTCTTGGTATAACTTAGCTGATTCTGCTTGAAATAATTTTTGTGATGCAGGATCTTTTTTTGTTTTGTACTTTTCTTGTAAGGCTTTTAATTGAGGTTGAACTTTCTGCATATCTTTCATAGAACGTTGTTGCTTAACTGCTAGAGGTAGTAAAAGCATTCTAATAATAATTGTAAAAACAATGATACTAATACCAATAGATTTAACGTTCATAAAATTTAAAAAGAAATCGTATATACCATTCATGACAACGCCGAATAATTTAGAAATGGGTCCAATAATAAATGTATTCGACTGGGTAAGCGTAAAAAATAATTTCATTTTACTTCCTCCAATAATGTTATGGAACTGGGTCATAACCACCTTTTGCAAATGGATGACACCTTAATATCCTCTTTATGGTCAAAAATCCACCTTTAAAAAAACCATATTTTGAAAGAGCCTCTATCCCGTATTCAGAACAGGTAGGGATATAAATACAAGATGGCTTTTTTAAAGGCGAAATGAATTTTCTATATCCTTTTATAATCAAAATAAAACAATTTTTCAATAAATCATGCATACACTCACTTCTTTTATTAAGGATTAAATTACATTTTTGATAAATCCAATTTATGTAATTTTAAGAGATGTAAAAATGCACTCTCAACTTCATGATAGCTTTTACCTAAAACATTTGTACGAGCTAGTATAACAAGATCATAGCCCTTTTTTATTTTTTCATCATTTAATCGATAGCTTTCTCTAATTAATCGAGTCACACGATGTCTTATGACACTATTTCCAACTTTTTTACTTACTGAAATACCTAAACGATTATAAGGTAGTCCATTTTCTAAAATATACATGACAAGATATTTATTTGCCAATGATATTTTCTTTTTGTAAACACCATCAAATTCAAATCTATTCTTTAAAGAAATATAAGGCTTCATTGTAATACCTCAAATGATTTAAAACTTACATAGGAAATAAATAGAAGAAAAGTGGCATATTCACCTACTGCCACCTTCTTAATTTATTAGACAGTTATTACCTAAATAGTATAAAAGGCCACAAAATGCGGCCTATGCTGTCAATTTCTTTCTACCTTTAGCTCTTCTACTTGCTAAAACGGCTCTTCCGCTTTTTGAACTCATTCTTTTTCTAAAACCATGTTCCATACTTCTTTGTCTCTTTTTTGGTTGAAATGTTCTTTTCATCTTAAGCACCTCCTTTAAATTAAGAAGTTATATCGAATAAACCTCAATTTATAGTATAAAACCGTGTAAAATATGCATCTGCCTTAAAAAGCACTATTTCAATTATAGTTAAAAACCTCTCCATAGTCAAGAAAAAAATTTTTTTATTTTGATTTATTTTTATCCACAGCCTTAATGGGTTTACACCCACTTTTCTGTGGATAACTTTCTTAAATTTTTATTCCCATTTTATTCCCAAACTTAATCAACGATATTGGCTTCATAGACAAAAACTGTTATAACTATGGACTCTACAACAAAGAGTTATGTGTTGATTGAAGTATTAACAGCCTGTTAATATTATATAACCAAAACCTTTATCCACATTACTAACCGGTT
>CAZJIO010000053.1:7572-11263 GCA_964546035.1 uncultured Eubacteriales bacterium
ATCCACATTACTAACAGGTTCAAAGAAAATAATTATAAACAAAGATGTCCATTAAGGCTCTTAATTGTGGGATTGAAAAATTCGCTTCAATAGAGTAATATATGGAGTATCTATAAATTACCATGCCATAATAGGTTCTTTTCAATGTTTTATCTCAATCATTTTTCATTGTTGAGAGAAATCTTGACATTGTTTTAATAATTATAGGTTTTTTACATCTCACTAGGTGTCATTTAATTAAATTTGGAGGAAATCGTTATGTCTGTAATTGATCGTTGGGGAGAAATTCAAGCCCTTCTTAAAAATGAATCCGATATTTCAAACATGTCTTATAAAACCTTTCTTGAAACTTTAGAACCTGTAAAAGTTTCAAATAATATAGTGGTGATTAAGGCAGATAATGATTTAGAAAGAAATTATATAGAAAAAAAATATTCGAAAATCATCATGATTGCAATAAACGTTGTTACTGGTAAAACCTACGACATCAAATTTGTCATTCCTAAAGAACTCGATACAATAGATGATTTATTTGAAAAAGTAGATTACAGTCATACAGCAAATGTACCCTTTTCTACCAATACTTCTAAACATAATAATTTAAATGCTCGGTATACTTTTGATACTTTTGTTGTAGGAAATAATAACAAACTCGCCCATGCTGCTTCTTTAGCTGTTGCAGATTCTCCAGCAGAAGCTTATAACCCCTTATTTATCTATGGGGGTGTAGGGTTAGGCAAAACACATCTCATGCATTCTATTGCCCATGTCATATTAAATGAATCTCCTCGATCTAAAGTTTTATATGTCTCTTCAGAAAAATTTACAAATGAACTTATTAATTCCATACAAACAGGTAATAATGAAGGCTTCAGAAGAAAGTATAGAGATATAGATGTGCTGCTCGTCGATGATATTCAATTTATTGCTGGAAAAGAAAGAACACAAGAGGAATTCTTCCATACTTTCAATACTTTATATGAAGCAAAAAAACAACTTATTATTTCCTCGGATCGACCACCAAAGGATATTGAGACTTTAGAGGAACGTTTGAGATCGAGATTTGAGTGGGGTCTAGCTGCAGATATTCAAGCCCCTGATTTTGAAACAAGAATGGCCATATTAAGAAAGAAAGCAGAAATTGAAAATTTAAACATTCCTAATGAAGTTATGCAGTATGTAGCCAATAACATTACTTCTAATATTAGAGAACTAGAAGGCGCTATCAATAAAATTGTTGCATATTCAACATTGGTTCATAAACAAGTTACTTTCGAACTTTCCGAAGATGCTCTAAAAGATTTAATTTCACCTAAGGAAAACCAGAAAATTACCATTGAATACATTGTTGAGGTTGTCTCACAACACTTTAACCTTAACCCAGATGATTTAACTTCTAAAAAAAGACCTCGAGAAATTTCTTATCCTAGACAAATTGTCATGTATTTATGTAGGACTTTAACAGATATGTCATTACCACAAATAGGTTTTAAATTAGGTAAAAGAGATCATACCACCATTATTCATGGATATGAGAAAATAAATGCTGAAATGAAAACAGAACCCCTACTCAGCAATACCATTACCATCTTAACCAAGAAAATTACGGGTAAATAATTATTAACAACCTCATGTGAATGAGTTGTGGAAACTTTTGTATAGGTTTGTATAGTTTTTAAGCTCAAAAATGCCCTGTGAATTAAATCTAATACATTTTGAACTCATTAACAGCTTTTTTAGACAGCTCAAAAGGGCTAAAACAGGGTGATGAGGATACTTTTCAACATATTCAACAACGCTTATTACTAGGTTTACTAAAAAATTTCTTAATTATATTGATATGCACCAACGAGAGGAGATATACACAATGCAACTAAAATGTAATAAAATCGATTTACTTAATGGCGTGAATACCGTTTTAAAAGCGGTATCCTCAAGAACTACTTTACCTATACTTCAATGTATATTGCTACAAGCTACAAATGATGAATTAAAATTAATTGGAAATGATTTAGAATTAGGTATTGAAAGTAAAGTAAAAGCAAAAATTTCAGAAAAAGGAAGTATCGCCCTAGAGGCTAGAATTTTTTCTGAAATAGTAAAAAAGTTACCTGACAATGAAGTAACCATTACAGTTGACGAAAATCATTTAACGACCATCAAATGCGAAAAATCAAAATTCAATATTTCAGGACACCCTGGAAGTGAATTTATACAACTGCCTCAAGTAGAAAAAAACAACTCCTTTTCTTTAAAACAACTGGTTTTAAAAGAAATGATCCGTCAAACTATTTTTTCAATTGCAGTTGAAGAAATCAGACCCATTTTCACAGGTGAACTTTTAGAAGTGAAAGATCAAAAATTCAACATTGTATCCGTAGATGGTTACAGAGTTTCTATTAGAGAAACTTTCATTGAAGACCCTATTGATGATTTCAAAATAGTCGTACCTGGTAAAACCCTAAGTGAAATACATAAAATTTTATCCAGTGCTGAAGATGAATGGATCACAATCTATTATACGGACAAACATGTTCTATTTGAATTTGATGATAGCATTGTTGTATCAAGATTACTTGAAGGTGATTTTCCTAAATACGATCAAATATTTTCAAAAGATTATGAAATAATGGCTACAGTTGACCGTAAAAATGCTATTATGAGTTTAGAAAGAGCAGCACTCATTACCAGAGAAAACAAGAAAAACCCTATCAAAATTGAAGACAAAGAAAAAAGCATGATCATTACATCCAATACTGAAATTGGTAATGTGTATGAAGAAATTGATATCAAAAAAGAAGGTAAAGATATTGAAATTGCTTTTAATCCAAAATACCTCATTGACGCCCTAAAGGTAATTGATGATGAATTGGTTAATCTTCAATTTACAAATGCTTTAAATCCTTGTATCATTCGAAAAATTGATGGTGATGAATTTAAATATTTAATTTTACCGATTCGTTTAAATAACTAAATGTAAAGATAAGGAGAAATATGAAAAATATTAAAATTGATACCGAATTTATTAAATTAGGACAACTCTTAAAAATGGCAGGAACTGCTGATTCAGGGGTACATGCTAAAATATTAATTCTAAACGGTGATGTTAAATTAAATGGGACCGTAGAATTGCAACGTGGTAAAAAAATTTATAAAGGTGATGTCGTAGAAGTTGAAGGACATTCATATAGAGTAGAGTAAAAATATGTTTGTTATGGAGTTGTAAATATGCACATCAAATCTTTGTCTTTGAAAAATTTTAGAAATTATGATGAAGCTCAAATTGAATTTGATGATCATATCAATATCATTTATGGCAAAAATGCTCAAGGAAAAACCAATATCCTTGAAGCAATTTATTTATGTGCAACTTCAAAATCTCATAGAACCGTTAATAGCAAAGAAATGATTCAATTTGGTCAAGATGAAGCCCACATAGCAGTGGATTTGATTAATGATAGAATGGATGAAAAAATAGATGTTCATCTTAAAAAAAACAATAAAAAAGGCATAGCTGTCAATAAAATGCCCATTAAGAAATTAAGTGAATTGTTTGGCGTTATGAAAATCATTATTTTTTCTCCTGAAGATTTAGGGCTTATTAAAAATGGTCCGAAAGAAAGAAGAAGATTTATGGATATAGAGTTATGCCAAATGAACCCTCTTTATTATTATTATTTAAAAAATTATC
>CAZJIO010000053.1:11273-25619 GCA_964546035.1 uncultured Eubacteriales bacterium
AGTATTAAAGCAACGCAATAATTTACTTAAAGAAGTTAAAAGAAATCCCTCAGCCCTTGATCAGTTAGAGGTTTGGGATCTTCAACTCATTGAGTATGGTCATCAAGTGATGAAATTTAGGGAAGTTTTCATTAATGAATTAAATCCTTATTTTATGACCAATCATTACAATATTTCTGGACACAAAGAAAACAGCTGTATTTTTTATGAGAAAAATTCAAGTCTAGAAGATTTTGAAAAAAGACTCCATAAAAATAAAACTTATGACATTATGACAGGTACAACTTCTGTTGGACCTCACAAGGATGATATTAGGTTTGAAATAAATGGTGTAGATATCAGAAAATATGGTTCCCAAGGCCAACAAAGAACTGCAGCACTTTCTTTAAAATTGTCAGAAATAGAACTGATGCGTCAAAACAGTGATCAGACGCCAATATTACTCCTGGATGATGTCTTATCAGAATTAGATCATATCAGGCAAAATTATTTAATGGATAACATCCAAAATATCCAAACCATCATCACGTGTACGGGTATAGAGGATTTTATTAATCGCAAAATTAAGATTGATCAAATGATCAAAATTGAAGAGGGAAAAGTGATTAGGACATAAGTGTCAAGTAAAATTTGCATAAATAGACTCAGTACTATATAATAGAAATGATGTAAATTTCTTAATTCTGAAAAAATAGAAAATTAAGTAGAGCGCTTTATAAATAAATACTCTAGCTTTTAGGGAGGTCCATGATGGGTAAGGATACAGATTATGATCAAAGTCAGATACAAGTATTAGAAGGTTTGGAAGCCGTAAGAAGAAGACCAGGTATGTACATTGGTAGTACTTCTTCAAGAGGTCTTCATCATTTAGTTTATGAAATAGTAGATAATGCAGTGGATGAAGCGTTAGCCGGATTTTGTGATACCATTGAAGTTGTCATTCACAAAGACAATTCTATTTCAGTTACTGACAACGGTAGGGGTATTCCTGTTGGGATGCATGAAAAAGGTATTCCAGCTGTACAAGTGGTTTTTACTATTTTACATGCTGGTGGAAAGTTTGGTGGTGGAGGATACAAAGTTTCAGGTGGCTTACATGGTGTTGGTGCCTCCGTCGTTAATGCTTTATCAGAATGGTTAAAAGTTGAAGTTCATATAGATGGGAAAATTCATGCTCAAGATTATGCTTTTGGTGATGTCAAATCCGATTTGACAGTCGTTGGAAAAACTAAAAAAAGAGGTACTTTTGTACATTTCAAACCAGATGATCAAATTTTTGAAGAAATGGTTTATGATTTTGATACCCTAAAAGGCAGACTTCAAGAAATGGCTTTCTTAATGAGAAGTTTAAAAATCACATTAGAAGACTTAAGAGAAGAAGAACCTGTAAAAGTAGAATTTAAATACGATGGTGGTATTAAAGAATTTGTTGCCTTTAGAAATCGAAACAAGACAGCTTCTTACGAGAAAATCATGTACTGTGAAGGTGAAAAAGACGGTGTATTGGTAGAGGTTTCCTTACAACACAATGATACCTATGTAGAAAATATATTCAGTTTCGTTAACAACATCACAACTCCTGAAGGTGGCACCCATTTAACAGGATTTAAAAATGCTTTAACCAAATGTATGAATGATTATGCTAGAAAAAATAAATTGCTTAAAGATCAAGATAAAAACCTATCGGGTGAAGATGTTCGAGAAGGGATGACTGCTGTACTGAGTGTAAAATTGGCGGATCCTCAATTTGAAGGTCAAACCAAACAAAAGTTAGGTAACAGTGAAGCCAGAGGTGCGGTGGATTATGTAGTGACCGAAGGGTTGACTTTTTTCCTTGAACAAAATCCAAGTATCGCTAGAGTTATTCTAGAAAAATCCATTATGGCCAATAGAGCCAGAGAAGCTGCTAGAAAAGCCCGTGATTTAACAAGAAGAAAAAGTGCACTAGATGGCACGAGCTTACCTGGTAAACTCGCTGACTGTTCAGATAAAGATCCAAAAAACTGTGAAATATATCTGGTAGAAGGGGACTCTGCTGGAGGTTCTGCAAAATCAGCTAGATCCAGACAAACCCAAGCGATTTTACCACTAAGAGGTAAAATATTAAACGTTGAAAAATCCAGATTAGATAAAATATTAGGGAATAACGAAATCAGGTCTATGATCACTGCTTTTGGTACGGGTATTTCTGATGATTTTAATATTGATAAATTGAGATATTATAAAATCATCATTATGACAGATGCGGACGTGGACGGGGCTCATATTAGAACACTGCTGCTAACGTTCTTTTATAGATTTATGCCACAGCTTATTGAAAATGGAATCATTTACATCGCTCAACCGCCACTGTATAAAGTAACAAAGAATAAGAAATCTGAATATGTATACAACGAAAAAGCACTTGAAAAACTTTTTGAAAAAATTGGAAAAGACAACGTTGTACTTCAAAGATATAAAGGTCTTGGTGAAATGGATGCCCTTCAATTATGGGACACGACCATGGATCCTGAAAAAAGAATTTTATTAAAAGTAGAAATTGATGATGCTGCAGAAGCTGATGAGATTTTTACAACCCTTATGGGTGATAAGGTAGAACCAAGAAGAGAGTTTATTGAAGCACATGCAAAGCATGTTAAGAATTTAGATATATAAAAAATGGTTTTACTAAGATAATCCATAACCAATGGGAGGTTAAGTTTCATGAACGAAAATGAAGAAATTGATAAGATTATAAGTGTTGAATTAAAAGATGAAATGAAAAAGTCTTATATAGATTATGCGATGAGTGTTATTGCTTCTCGTGCGCTACCTGATGTAAGAGATGGTTTAAAACCTGTTCAAAGAAGAATTCTTTACGCCATGAGCGAATTAAACTTGTCTCCAGACAAGCCATTTCGTAAATCAGCACGTATCGTAGGGGACACCATGGGTAAGTACCATCCTCATGGAGATAGCTCCATTTATGAAGCCATGGTTAGAATGGCTCAAGATTTTTCTACCCGCTATTTATTGGTAGATGGACATGGTAATTTTGGATCTGTAGACGGAGATAGCGCAGCTGCTATGCGTTATACAGAGGCAAGATTAAGTAAAATGGCTATGGATATGTTAGCAGATATTCAAAAGGACACCGTAGATTTTGTACCCAACTTTGATGAGTCTCTAAAACAACCTTCTGTGTTACCAGCTAGATATCCTAATCTTTTGGTCAATGGGACCTCTGGTATTGCAGTAGGTATGGCAACCAATATACCCCCTCATAATTTAAGAGAAATTATTGATGCAGTGGTTAAAATTATTGATAATCATGTTATTGAAGGAAGAGAAACAGATGTTGAGGAACTCATCAAAATTGTAAAAGGCCCTGATTTTCCAACGGCAGCTAAAATACTCGGTAAAAATGGTATCTTAGAAGCCTATAGAACAGGCAAGGGAAAAGTTAAAGTAAGAGCTGCTCTTGAAGTAGAAGTAACGCCTGTGAGAGAAAAAATTATTGTTACTGAATTGCCTTACCAAGTTAATAAAGCAAGACTCATAGAAAAAATAGCAGAACTTGTGAAAGATAAAAAGATCAATGGTATTTCTGACTTAAGAGATGAATCCGACCGTACAGGTATGAGAATGGTCATTGAATTAAAAAGAGATGCCAATGCGAATGTGGTCATTAATCAATTGTATAAGCATACCCAGTTACAAGATACTTTTGGTATCAATATGCTTGCCTTGGTAAAAAATGAGCCAAAAGTTCTGAATCTTAAGCAAATGCTTGAATACTATTTAGAACACCAAAAAGAAGTTGTCATCAGAAGAACCAAGTTTGATCTGCAAAAAGCAGAAGACAGAGCCCACATTTTAGAAGGTTTACTAAAAGCACTGGATGTCATTGATGAAATCATACGTATTATAAGGGGTTCAAAAAACACAGCTGAAGCTAAATTGAACTTAATGGATGCTTTTGCATTCTCTGAAGTGCAAGCTCAAGCCATTGTTGATATGCGTTTAAGAGCTTTAACCGGTCTTGAAAGAGAAAAATTAGAGCAAGAATATCAAGAATTGTTGGAACTCATTAAAGAATTAAGAGCCATTTTAGGAGATGAAAACATTCTTTATAAAGTTATCAAAGAAGAGATATTGGTCATTAGAGAAAAATTTGGTGATAAGAGACGTACCCAATTAACCCATGATGATAGTGATATTTCTATTGAAGATTTGATTGAAGAAGAAACCACTACCATTACCATGACTTATTTGGGCTATATTAAGCGTATTCCAATGGATACGTATAAGAGCCAAAATAGAGGTGGTAAAGGGATCAAGGGTATGCAAACGAGAGAGGAAGATTTTGTTAAGAATATCTTCATTACCTCTACCCATCATTATTTAATGTTCTTTACCAATAAAGGTAAAGTATATAGAATGAAGGCTTATGAGGTTCCGGAAGCTGGTAGAACAGCAAGAGGAACTGCCATCGTCAACCTTTTACAACTTGACCCAGGTGAACAAATTACAGCAATCATTCCATTAAAGGAATATGAAGAAGATAAATTCTTATTGATGGCTACTAAAAAAGGTATCATTAAGAAATCCAGTATCATGGATTATATCAATATCAGAGTCAGTGGTCTTCAAGCTATTAATTTAAAAGAAGACGATGATCTCATAGAGGTTAAGTTAACAGATGGCAACCAAGAAATCATCTTAGGTACAAAGCATGGACAATGTATCGCCTTTGATGAAGAAGATGTGAGATGTATTGGAAGAACTTCAATGGGTGTCAGAGGAATGAATTTAAATGATGATGACGAACTCATCGGCATGCAGCTCATGTCTCAAGGTTCTGATATTTTAGTGGTTTCACAAAATGGTCTTGGAAAAAGAACGAGAGTCAATACATTCACCATTCAAAGACGTGGTGGTAAGGGTGTTAAGTTCTATAAAATTACGGATAGAACCGGCGTTGTCGTGGGCATGAAAGCTGTTAATCCAGATGATGAGCTGATGCTTGTCACCAATCAAGGAATTATTATTAGAATTCGTGTCAAAGAAATATCACAAACGGGTCGTGTGACTTCGGGTGTTAAATTAATGGATATTGATCAAAGTATTAGTATTGCAAGCATTTGCAGAATTAAAGATGTGATTGATGAAATTGAACTTGGAATAGAAGATTAAATAAATAGAAAATAAAACCCTTATAGGGTTTTATTTTCTATTTCTATGGAGGAGGAAAAATAGATGAGACAAATTCATGTCAATGAAATTATTGGTGCTATTAAAGGACTATGTACAGATTCTAATTACAACATCAGCTCAGATATCCATGATGCGCTTGAAACCTATTCAAAAACAGAAGTTTCCCCCATTGGTAAAGAAATTTTGGATCAAATCCTGAAAAATGCACAAATTGCAAAAGATAAACAAATGCCCATCTGCCAAGATACGGGCATGACAGTGGTTTTTGTAGAGTTGGGTCAAGAAGTTCATGTGGTAGGTGGCGGGCTAGGGGAAGCCATTAATGAAGGGGTTAGACAAGGCTATGAAGAAGGATATCTGAGAAAATCCATTGTAAAAGATCCTTTTTTTAGAGAAAATACAAAAGATAACACGCCTGCCATCATTCACTACGATATTGTAGATGGCGAGCAAATAAAAATAACCATAGCACCTAAAGGTTTTGGAAGTGAAAACATGAGCCGTATTTATATGTTGGCACCTTCAGATGGTATTGAAGGCGCTAAAAGGGTTATTTTAGAAACCATTGATGGCGCTGGAGGCAATGCTTGCCCACCCATGGTGGTGGGAGTTGGTATAGGAGGCACCTTTGAAAAGGCGGCTTTCCTTTCAAAAAAAGCATTGCTTAGACCCATAGGAGAAGCCTCTCACATCCCATATGTGGAAGCATTAGAAAAAGAATTGCTCTTAAAAGCCAATGCTCTAGGTGTTGGACCCCAAGGACTTGGTGGTTCTACGACAGCTATTGGTCTTAATATAGAAGTATTTCCAACACATATTGCAGGTCTTCCTGTTGCAATCAATATCAGTTGTCATGCGACTAGGCATAGTTCTAGTGTCATTTAGGGGGATAAATAATGGAATATAAAATAACAACACCTTTGACAGAAGAAAAAGTAAAGACTTTAAAAAGTGGTGATAAAGTACTGCTTTCTGGAACGATCTATACCTTAAGAGATGCAGGTCATAAAAAGATGATGGACCAAATTAATAAGGGGGAGAAATTACCAATAGATCTTGTGGACAGTATTATTTATTATGCAGGACCATCACCCACTCAACCCGGCCAAGTCATAGGATCAGTGGGTCCAACCACAAGCTATAGAATGGATAGTTATACACCGCCTTTATTAGAACTTGGATTGAAAGGTATCATCGGTAAGGGAGATCGAGAGGATAGGGTCATTGAGAGTATGAAGAAAAATTGCTGTGTTTATTTTGCAGCAGTAGGGGGTGCAGCGGCGCTTATTGCGGACTGTGTCAGGAGTAACGAAGAAATTGCCTATGGAGAACTGGGTTCAGAAAGTTTGAAAAAATTGGAAGTGGTGGATTTCCCCATCATTGTTGTGATTGATTACCTAGGTAACAATTTATATAAAAGTGAAAAAATAAAATACAAAATGTAAGTTTATTCAAATTTGCTTGAGAAGTGACAAAGGATTTTAAATATGATAGAATAAGGTAAGCGTAATTTTGCATGCGCAGAAAGAGTATAAAAAGATTTATAGGAGGATTTGAAAATGGTTAAAAAGGTAATTGCTTTTATAGTGTTAAGCACTATGGTTTTATCATTAATGGTAGGATGTGGTACGAAAGAAGATACATCAGGATCAAAACTGACAATTGGTTTAGTTACAGATGTGGGTGGTATTGATGATAAATCCTTCAACCAAAGTACTTGGGAAGGTATTAAGAAATTTTCTGATGAAACAGGCGCTAAAACAAAATATTTACAATCTGAAACAGATTCAGATTATATCCCTAACCTTTCCACATTTTCTGATGAAGAGTTAGATTTAATCGTTGCACCAGGTTTCTTATTTTTTGATTCTTTAACAGAAGTATCTGGTAATTTCCCAGACCAAAAATATTTGTTAATTGACTCCGTTGTTGGTGAACGTGCTAATGTGGCAAGTGCTGTATTTGCTGCTGAACAAGGCTCTTTCTTAGTAGGCGTTGCAGCGGCATTAAAAACTCAAGAAGCTGGTAAAGACACAGTTGGTTTCATTGGCGGTATGGATTTTGATTTAATTCAAAATTTTGAAGCTGGATTTGAAGCTGGTGTAGCAGCAGTTAGTCCTGATATGAAAGTATTGGTAGAATATGCAGGTTCATTTGCAGATGCTCAAAAAGGACAAACACTTGCAGCAAAATTATTTGATGAAGGCGCTTATGTTATTTATCATGCGGCTGGATCAACTGGTAATGGACTTATTAAAGAAGCTAAAGATAGAAGAACTAATGGTCAAGATGTTTGGGCTATTGGTGTTGATAAAGATCAATATGCAGACGGTATCTATAATGACAAAGACTCAGCTATTTTAACATCTATGATGAAACGTGTTGACGTTGCAGCTTATGATGTGGCTCAACAAGTATTAGAAGGAAAATTCCAAGGTGGCACCACACTTGTTTATACATTAAAGAATGGTGGCGTTGGCATCCCAGAAAAGAATCCAAACTTATCTAAAGAACAAACAGATAAGATTGCAGAATTTTCAGCAAAGGTTGTTTCTGGAGAAATCACTGTGCCTTTACTTCCAACACGTTTACAATAGTCTTAATATTTCTTGAAAACCAAGACAATTGTCTTGGTTTTCTTTTCATTTATTCAAATAGGAGGTCTTATTTTGAAATCTAACATTGAAGATATCTGTACAGTTGCAGAGAGTAAAGCTTTAACCTATGGACAAAAACTATTTAATTTAGCAAATGTAGCAGAAAGATTAATAGACCCTAAAGAATTGTTAAACTACACACAAGATGAAATGTCCTATCTTGAAAATGATATGATTTGTGATTTAAATGAGGGGTATGCACTCTATAGACCAAGATATATTGTTCCGGATTATAACGTATTCATAGAAAAGGGCTGTGATTTTTTGAGCATTGAACCGCCAAAAAACTTGGAGGATTTGCTAGATGGTTTACTCATACTTTACCATCATGTGCCATCCATCACATCCTTCCCCGTATATATTGGAGATTTAGATCAATTGATTGACCCTTTCATCACAAATGAAGAGGAAGATTATATTAAAATTAAGAGATTTCTAAATCATATTGATAAAACAATAGTGGATTCTTTTTGTCATGCAAATATCGGGCCAAAAAGAACCTTAGCAGGAGAACTTATTCTGAGAGCCATTATTGAACTTGAAAACCCAACTCCCAACATGACCCTTAAATACAACAAGGATCTAACGGAGGAGCCCTTCTTTTTAAAAGCGATTGAAGCATGTTTGAAAGTTGCTAAACCTTCTTTTAGCCATGATGAAAAATATATCAAAGATGTAGGAGCACATGCCATCGTCAGCTGTTACAATGCATTACCTCTTGCAGGAGGCGCTTATACACTTTTAAGATTGAGATTAGGGACCATCGCTAGAGCAACCCAAGATTTAAAAGGTATGCTAGAACTCTTGGCTCAAGTATCTCAGGGGATGTTATCCATGATGGACAAAAGAATCCTCTACTTAGTAGAAAAATCAAATTTCTTTGAGTCTTCTTTCCTAGTAAAAGAAGGCTATATAAAAAAAGAAAATTTTACAGCCATGTTTGGTCTTGTGGGTTTAGCGGACGCGGTTAACCATTTACTCCATTGTGAGGGTATAAATGAAAAATTTGGCACCTCTAGTCGGGGAGATGAAATTGGACATATCCTCATGAAGTCCTTAGAGTCCCTTGTTAATGGACATAAAGGTCAATATGTTGAAAGAACGAAGGGACATTACTTGCTCCACGCCCAAGTAGGTGCTAGTTTAAGTGAGGAAGACAATAAAAATGCTCCTGCACATAGAATCCCAGTAGGAGATGAACCTGCCCTTCCTTTGCATATCCAACAAGCTGGACAATTTCACACTTATTTTCCTTCAGGAACTGGCGATTTATTTGCCTTTGATCAAACTTATTTAGATCATTTGGATGCTCTTTCTGATATTATTAAAGGTGCCTTTCAGTCAGACTATCGCTACATCACCACTTATCTTCAAAACAGTGATCTGATCCGAGTTACAGGCTATTTGGTTAAAAAGAGTGAAGTGAAGAAAGTAGACGGTGAAATAGCCGTTCTAAGAGATACGGATATTTTTGGACATGGAACTAATAAAGCCGCTCATGTATTTGATAGAAGGACGCGCAAGGATGGCGCATAAATTAATTGTTAATCAAATTATTCCCTTCTCAAACGTAGATGGGGAAGGGAACCGTTGTGCAATCTTTCTTCAGGAATGTAATGTCCATTGTGTTTATTGTCACAACCCAGATACGATTAACCTTTGTAATCATTGTGGTGAATGCATTCAGGTATGTCAGACGGGTGCGCTTTTTATGAAAAATAATAAGGTAGAATTTGAGGTTGAAAAATGCGTCTCCTGCCAGGCTTGTTTGAAGAGATGTTCTTATTTTTCTTCACCTAAAACAAAAGCCTATAGTGTTGAGGAACTGCTTCAACTGATACAAAGTTATCAACCTTTTATAAGAGGGATAACGGTATCCGGTGGAGAACCTACCTTACAAAGCACCTTACTTGTGGATTTATTCAATGAAGTAAAAAAATTAGGATTAAGTTGTTATATCGATACAAATGGTTATTTCAATTGCGAAGACTATAAAGAGTTGATCAATGTTACCGATCAGTTTCTAGTAGACGTTAAAACAGTGGGTGATTCTGAAAGGCTTTGCCTGGTGCCAAGCCTTTCCTCTACCGCCACCCTTAAAACTCTGTTAGAATTAAATAAGGTAGAAGAAGTAAGGACTGTACTCCTTCATTCTTATATGGAGTGCGAGGAAACAGTGAGACAAGTTGCCAATATTTTAAAGGATTATCCAAATGTCCTCTATAAGCTTATAAAAGTTCATAAAATTGGCATAATGGACCCTCTCACCTTTAAGACGTCCTTTATACCTTCCGATGAAAAAGTGTTAAAATGGGTTCAATTAGCTCAAGCATGTGGCGTCAGTAAAATCAGTTGCGTCTTATAAACCAACAGTGAAATAGGAGAAACGATATGGGATATGTTATTGAAATGTTAGGCATAACAAAACTATTTCCAGGTATTAAAGCCAATGACAACGTCACCCTTCAAGTGGAAAAAGGTGAGATTCATGCGTTGTTAGGTGAAAATGGAGCAGGTAAATCCACCTTGATGAGTGTGCTTTTTGGTTTGTACCAACCTGAAGAAGGAACCATTAAGGTCAATGGAAAGGAAGTTCAAATTACCAATCCAAATGTGGCTAACAAATATGGCATTGGTATGGTTCATCAACACTTTAAATTGGTACAAAATTTCACAGTCACCGAAAATATCATTTTAGGTCTAGAGCCTATGCAATCTTTTTTAAGAGTAGATATAAAAAAGGCTGCAAAGAGGGTTGCAGAAATCAGTGAAAAATATGGACTAAGTGTGGATCCTTACGCTAAAATTGAAGACATCTCAGTAGGCATGCAACAAAGGGTTGAAATACTTAAAATGCTTTATAGAAATGCAGATATCTTAATATTTGACGAACCAACGGCAGTTTTAACACCCCAAGAAATTCATGAGTTAATGACGATCATGAAGGAACTGACCAAAGAAGGTAAATCCATTGTACTCATTACCCATAAATTAAAAGAAATAAAAATGGTAGCCGACCATTGTACCGTTTTAAGAAGAGGAAGATACATAGGCACAGTTTCTGTTCATGAAACAACGGAAGAACAAATGGCTGAAATGATGGTAGGTCGTGAAGTTAGCTTTAAGGTGGACAAGGAAGAAGCTCAAGTTGGAGAAGTGATTTTATCCATTAAAAACTTGAATGTTAAAAATGCAAGAGGTCTAAAAGCTGTTAAAGATTTGAGTTTAGACTTTAAAGCCGGCGAAATTACTTGTGTTGCAGGCATTGAAGGCAATGGTCAAACAGAGCTCATTGAAGCCATCATTGGCCTTCGAAAAGTAGAAAGTGGGAAGATTATTTTTGGCGAAACTGAAATTGAGAGCCTTAGCATTAGAGAAAGAACGGCTCAAGGAATCGGTCATATTCCAGAAGACCGTCACAAATACGGCTTGGTCCTTGATTTTAGTTTAGAGGAGAATATGATTCTTCAAAACTATTACAAAGAGCCCTTTTCAAAGAGAGGCATTCTGGATTTTGATGCGGTTAGAAAGTACTCTGATCGACTCATTGAAGAATTTGACGTGAGAAGTGGTCAAGGAAGCATCACCTCAGCTAGGAGTATGTCTGGTGGGAATCAACAAAAGGCCATTATTGCTAGAGAAGTAGAACGTTCACCCAAACTTTTAATTGCAGCCCAACCCACAAGGGGGTTAGATGTAGGCGCTATCGAATATATCCATAGACGTCTCATCGAAGAAAGAGACAAAGGAAAAGCCGTTCTACTCATGTCCTTTGAAATGGAAGAAGTTCTTAACTTAGCAGATAAAATTGCTGTGCTCTACGAAGGTGAAGTAGTAGGTATAGTCAATGCCAGTGAAACAGACGAGAATGAACTTGGGCTAATGATGTCTGGTTCTACTAAAAGAGAGCAGGTGAAATAATGGTGAAATTAAAAGCTTTCCTTTCAAATGAAAAAAACTTTAAAATTCTGATTCCTTTGATATCGGTTCTTGTAGGATTTTTAGTAGGTTCCATTATTATGCTCTTTACGGGTATGAATCCTCTTGATATTTTCAAAGCATTGCTTAGAGCCGTTTTTGGAATTGACATCAGTAAAATTGGGACGGGTAAAACAGTCTTTAATCCTAGATATGTTGGGGAATACTTTGTTTATTCCATGCCCATTATACTAACGGGTCTGTCCGTTGCTTTTGCATTTAGAACAGGGCTATTTAATATAGGTGCTGAAGGTCAAATGTTAGTTGGCTCCTTTGCTTCTTTATTTGTAGGACTTTATTTAGATTTACCAGCCATCTTGCATATGCCACTGGTGATTTTAGCAGGTGCTGTAGCTGGAGCGCTTTGGGGTTTTATACCCGGGTTATTAAAGGCAAAGTTTAACATTCATGAAGTGGTTGTTTGTATTATGCTCAATTATACCGCTTTGCATTTGACCAATTATCTGATAAAAAATCTTAAAGGTAGTGACAATGCAAAATCAGCACCGCTACCAGATTCAGCTTCATTAAGCAGTGAGTTTTTAGCTGGCATAACAAATAATTCTAGATTACATTGGGGATTTTTAATCGTCATTGCTTGTGTGCTTATATTTTGGTTTATTATTGAAAAGACGACTTTTGGTTATGAACTTAGATCTGTTGGATTCAATAAATATGCCTCTAAATATGCAGGTATGAAGGTTGAAAGAAACAGTATTTTATCCATGATGATTTCAGGAGCTTTTTCAGGACTAGCTGGAACCATTCTAGTAGCTGGAACTTTTGGTTATGGTAGAGTGTTACCTGGGTTTGAAAATTATGGGTTTGATGGTATTGCCGTAGCTTTAGTCGGTGGCAATACAGCACTTGGGAGCGTCTTTGGTGGTCTGCTGCTGGGATCTCTTAAAGCTGCTCAACCGATTATGCAAACCAATGACATTCCAAGAGACATTGCAATTATCATAGTATCTGTCATTATTTTATTTGTAGCGATGCAAAATGGTATCAAACTTGTGCTTAAAAAGTTAGGGGGGAATAAATAATATGGATACTTTGTTTTCAATGATGACCTTAACTTTAATTTATTCAACACCGATTATTATTGCAGCGCTGGGTGGGCTTTTTTCAGAACGCAGTGGTGTTGTGAACATTGCCCTTGAAGGACTGATGATGATTGGTGGATTTTCTGCGGCAACGAGTGTTGTCTTCCTAGAAAAATACACGACTCTTGCACCATGGATATCCATTCTGATTGGTGCTGTTGTAGGTATGTTGGTTTCAATCTTACATGCGTATATCAGTATCAATTTGAGAAGTAATCAAGTCATCTCGGGTACAGCGATTAATATATTTGCCATTGGGATTACGATTTACCTTTCCCAAATTATTTTTAAACAACAAAGAACAGCGACTTTTTCAAAAGGTTTTATCAAAACAACCTTTCCTACTTTAGAAAAAATACCTGTTTTAGGAGATATACTCTTTGCAAATATTTATCCCACTGTATATGTAGCTTTGGTTCTTATTGTGATCAGCTGGTATGTGTTATATAAAACGCGATTTGGTTTACGACTAAGGGCAACTGGAGAACATCCACATGCTGCAGATAGTATGGGAATTAATGTTTATAAGATGAGATACATTGGCGTCATGCTTTCTGGATGTCTAGCAGGTCTTGCTGGTGGCATCATGGTGTTGACACAAGATACACAATATACCGTTTCAAGTATTCATGGTATTGGGTTTATTGCTTTAGCTGCTTTGATTTTTGGAAAGTGGAAGCCTTTTGGTGTTTTAGGAGCTAGTTTGTTTTTTGGTTTCTCACAAATTCTCAGTGTTTATTCAAATAAGCTAGGCGTATTAGCAAAACTACCTTTTGAATTTTTCTACGCATTACCCTATGTCATGACCATTGTTGCGTTGGTGGTTTTTAGTGGAAAAGCGGTTGGACCAAAAGCATCAGGGGAGCCTTACGATAAAGGCCAAAGATAAAAGGTGGGCTATACCAAAAAGAATGATATTCTGGTTGGTATAGCCTTTTTAGATAAAAATAAAAAAAGTTCGTCTAAAATAGACTATAATTGCAGATAATAAAAGTACAAAGAATTAAAAGATAGATAAAACTTAAAACTGCTTGACATCGGTTAAAACCTTTAGTATAATAACCCTTGCGCCTCAGAAATTAAGCGCGCAAAAACATTCTTTTTAAAATAGTTTTTCAGCTGGAGAAGTACTCAAGTGGCTGAAGAGGTGCCCCTGCTAAGGGTATAGGTCGTTTACGCGGCGCGAGGGTTCAAATCCCTCCTTCTCCGTTAAAAGCAAAAGTTAAAAAGGTGTTGACAGTGATTTTGATCCATGGTAGAATAGCCTCTGTTGCCCCAAAAGCAACACAAAACAACTTAAAATGCAAACTAAAAACTGAGAGAAATATTGTATCAGAAAGTGGTTGACATAAGTAGTTGAAGATGCTATACTGACCTTCCTGCCGCAAGCAGGGCGGAAAGAAATGAATAAT
>CAZJIO010000054.1:0-8619 GCA_964546035.1 uncultured Eubacteriales bacterium
AAGTAATAAAAAGAGCGGTGAACAAATTATAAGCTTGCTTAACGCGCTATCGAGCGCTCTTTTTGTTGACGAATGTCTTTGCAAGGTTTATGATGGTTGAAGTTGTAAAGGAGGAATCTATGAAAAAACTCAATCTCTATCAATTAACCTGGCCAATATTTGTTGAGATATTTCTTATTATGTTACTAGGATCTGTTGATATCATCATGCTTGGTCATTTTTCAGACCATGCGGCGGGCGCAGTAGCTGCTTCCAATCAATTGATTAACTTTGTAAATTGGATATTCGTCATCATTTCAGGAGGCGGATCAGTACTTGTTGCTCAAAATATTGGGGCCAATCGACGTGGTGAAGTAGAAAAAGTTGTGGTAGTTTCTTTATTTGTTAACTTGATTCTTGGTTTCGTCTTGAGCATTTGTATGGTGTTTTTTAGCCACAGTTTATTAAAACTTATGGGGGTAACGCCAGATTTAATGCATTACGCTTCTCTTTATACAAAAATAGTTGGGGGTATGATGTTCCTTCAAGCCCTACTCAATACCATGGCCGTAACCATTAGAAATCATGGCTTTACTAAAGTAACCATGAAAATAACAATTGGTATGAATGTGATTAATGTTTTGGGCGATGCTATTTCTGTTTTTGGTTTTTTAGGCATTCCAGTCTTAGGCGTAACAGGCGTTGCTGTTGCGACAGTATTAAGTAAGTTTATTGCAATAGTTGTCATGGCTGTGTTTCTATTTCGAAGGATTATCACCCTTTCATCACTTAAAATCCTGTTCAATTTCCCGTCGGAAATTTTAAGGAAGATCATCAAAATTGGCGTGCCTTCAGCTGGTGAAAATATTTCCTTTAATTTCTCCAATATTGTCGTTACTTGGATCATTTTTACGTTTATTAGTCAAGAGGCTTACATAGCAAGAGCCTATGTCATGAATACGGTTCAGTTTGCACTTATTTTTTCAATGGCTATTGGTCAGGCAACTCAAATCATGGTTGGACAACTAGTCGGGGCTAAAGAATTTGATGAAGCTTATATGACTTGTTTACGGAATTTTAAATATGCCATGTTGTTTTCTATTAGTACGGGATTATTGCTCCTATTCTTTGGAAAATTCTTTATGGGTTTTTTCACGGATGATCCAACGATTATAGCACTTGGAGCCGCTGTTTTAATTGTCGATGGTTTTTTAGAACCTGGGAGATCTTTTAATCTTGTATTAATTAATGGGTTAAGAGGTTCAGGGGATGTTGTGTTTCCGGTGGTATTTGGTATTATTAGCGGTTGGGGCTTTAGAATAGGAGTTGGATACTTGTTTGGTGTCGTCTTAGGATATGGACTTGTGGGGATTTTTATTGCATTCCTACTAGATGAATGGTTTAGAGGGGTTTTCATGTTCTTGAGATGGAAAAGTAGAAAATGGATAAAAAAAGTATTGGTATAAGACAAATAGAAACAAAATGTTCACAAATTCAACATATTACGTACACATTTATATTGTATTATAAATCTTGTAAGAATAGTTACCTCTTACATATTAAATACTCTCCCCCTCATCCTTTACAAAAGCACCGATCGTAGGTGCTTTCTTTTTGCCCAAAAATAAGTTAAAATAGTGATGAGGTGAAAATCATGAAAATATTTGAAACTGAAATTAAGGTACGCTATAGTGAAACAGATCAAATGGGTATCGTACATCATTCAAGATATTACCCCTGGTTTGAGCAGGGGCGGACTGAAATGTTTGAAGAACTGGGTTATTCCTATGATCAAATGGAGCAAGAAGGCTTGATGCTACCTCTGGTGGAGAGCTCATGTAAATATATAAAGGGAGCTAAATACCCAGAAGTAGTCCTTGTTAAAACCCATATCGAATCCTTCAATGGCGTGAAAATTGTGTTTATATACGAAGTAGTCAGGAAAGTGGATGGCGCATTGCTTGCTCAAGGCAAAACTATACAAGCGCTGGTGGGTTCTGATTTTAGACTCATCAATGCAAAAAAAACAAAACCTGAGCTTTATGCACTTATTCAATCCTTACTTTAAAGTGGCATAACTAACTATTAATCCTTACTCTTAAAAACTTCTTTTTTCCAACTCGAATGATATGCCCATCTTGAAGGCCTTTAAATTGTTGGTCAATGATCACTTGATTATTTACTCTAACCCCGGATTGTTCGATTAATCTGCGGGCTTCTGACTTACTAGAAACCAAGTGACCACGAATCAATATATCCATTAAAAGCTCATCCCTTTCACAATTAAGTTCAGAGATCTCTTCGGGTAATTCATTTTGAGAGAACACTTTTACAAAGTGGTTTTCTGCGTTGATAGCGGATGCTTCCCCGTGGTATAGGCGAACAATTTCTTTAGCCAGTTGCATTTTAATTGTTTTGGGGTGTAATCGTTCCGTTACTAAGTCACTTGCCAAGGCACTTATGGTATCGGGATGCAAATCAGTAGCAAGTTCAAAGTATTTGATGATCAAGTGATCAGGAATCGTCATTAATTTCACGTATTGCTCCTGGGCTGAATCCTCAATACCTACATAATTGCCTAAGCTCTTGCTCATTTTCTCAATGCCATCTAAGCCTTCTAGCAATGGCATAAAAAGTGCGATTTGTTTTTCTTTGCCCTCCTTATTTTGCATATCACGACCCATTAATATATTAAACCGCTGGTCATTACCTCCAATTTCAATATCCGCTTCTATTTCCAAGGAGTCAAAGCCTTGCATGATAGGGTAGAAGAGTTCGTGGATACCAATTGGTTGCTGACTTAAAAATCTGTTTTTAAAGTCTTCTCGCTCCAACATTCTAGCCAATGTGTGTTTAGAAGTCAGTTCAATTAATTTGACAAAGGTGAGTTGGCTCAACCATGTGCTGTTAAACAGGAGCGTTGTTTTTACTGGATCGAGGATTCTGTCAATTTGCACTTTATAAGTATCTGCATTGGCTAAAACTTCTGCTTCAGTTAGTTGCTTTCTGGTTTTAGATTTTCCTGTAGGATCGCCAATTCTACCAGTAAAATCTCCAATGATAATAATGGCTTTGTGTCCTAAGTCCTGAAGTTGTTTGATTTTACGAAGGACGACGGCATGACCTAAATGAATATCTGGTGCAGATGGGTCTAAACCAAGTTTGATGATCAATGGCTGACCCGTATGGATTGAGCGCTCTAACTTGATCAGGAGTTCACCTTCATCAATTATTTCCAGGGCGCCTTTCTTTATTATTTTCATTTGCTCAATAGCACTTAACATCATATGACCTCCTATAAGTTGGTTAGTGAAAAAAAGGTATAAAAAAACCCCGTGCTCTATCAATAGATAGAGGACGAGGATTATCTCGTGGTACCACCTCAATTTATCATTACCTCGGGGTAATGAACTCTTCAAGTACGGCTGATGCGTATACTCTAGCGTTATAACGGAACGCGAACCCGACACAGCCTACTCAATTTTTCGGTGTGTAGCTCAAGGACGTATTCGAAGTTTAACACGCTTGCGCCTCTCATCAACCGGCAACTCTCTGTAAGCTGTTATAACCTTTACTATTTCCTGTCATTGCTTTTAAGTTGAATCAAGAATAACATGCTTAAAATCTATTGTCAAGGGGAATTTAAAAACATTGAAAATTTCTAGTTTATCGAGCATTAATGTGATATACTATGATTTAAGCTGATTCATAGGTCCCAAATACCGTTATACTTGACATTAATTGCATAAAAATGAACAAAAATACACCTGCCAAAGGTTGTTTTTTGTATAAAATGTCTTGACTAAGGGCATTAAAAGTGTTAATCTATTATTGAATATAATTTGAAATAGGAGGAATGGTATGGAAGGCGATATCATATATGTAGTTCGAAAACCAATAGGCTTTAAGTCTTTCGATGTTCGCAGAACAAGCCGTTCTGGAAAGTTGGATCAATTAATTCACCGAACCATTATCTTTAGACATTATGGCATTGAAGTTGAGGATGGCTATGTGATTCATTTTGTTGGAGATAGCATTCACTGTATGGATGAAAGTTCCATAAAGAAAACAACTATTGAAGAATTTCTCAAAGATGGCAAGAAAGAAGTTGATTCTGACATTACATATAAATTCTCTCGAGAACGTGCGGTTAAGCGTGCTTATAGTCGGTTAAATACAAAGTTTGATGGCTATAGTATTTATAGAAACAATTGTGAACATTTTGTTGCTTGGTGTGTTAATGGCAGCAAAGCGTCCAACCGAGTTAATTTTAAAAAGCGAAGTAAAGCCATTGCTATGTATCCAATCAGAGCTAAAAATAAAATTGTTTCTATGATAGCTATTTTTTAGGTTGACTAAAGCCAGAGCAGTTTGCTTCTGGCTTTTATTATGGGCATTTTTATAGGATTTAATTTTGGACAAAAAGAAAGCACCTACGATCGGTGCTTTTGTAAAGGATGAGGGGGAGAGTATTTAATATGTAAGAGGTAACTATTCTTACATGAGTGATTATATATGAAATATACTAAGATGTCAAATGGAATCGTAAGAAATCGTATTTTGTTCATTTAGTAAGAAAGATAGGTTATTATAATAGGTAATTTGGATGATCATAATTAAAAATCATAAGGAATACCAAATACATCCAAAAATCTCTTATCAATTAATTTTCAACTATGTAGCTCCGGCTACCGAAAAACAATGGGTGATGAGATATAATGCGATTATAGCAAATGAAATTTAATTCATAAAGCTTTATATAAATTATTCAGGAGGACTATAAAATGAGTATGTTTTGTTATCAATGTCAAGAGGCTTCAAAAGGAACGGGTTGTACCATTCAAGGCGTCTGTGGTAAAACAGCAGATGTGGCTAATCTTCAGGATTTACTAATTTATACCTTAAAAGGTATCGCTCAATTAAATGTAAGAGGTAAGGTTGTAGGTCTTAATTTTCCTAAAGCAGATTTTTTCATCATGCATGCTTTGTTTATGACCATTACAAATGCAAACTTTGATGATGCTGCAATTTTGGTAACCATTAAAGAAGGTATCATCATTAGAGATGATCTTAAAGCACAAATTAAAGGTGCTGATGCAGATTTAACCAGCTTACACGATGCAGCGACTTTCTCAGCTGGATCAGATGAAGAGTTGTTTGCAAAATCCATCAGTCTTAAAGTAGGCGTTTTAGCGACTGAAAATGAAGACGTTCGTTCTTTAAGAGAACTGATTACTTATGGTGTAAAAGGTATGGCAGCATACGCACATCATGCATTTAATCTAGGAAAAGAAGACCAAGCTTTATATGAGTTCACAAGCAGATCAATGGCAGCGACTTTAGATGATTCCTTAACAGCTGATCAACTTGTTGCTTTAACTTTAGAAACAGGTAAGTTTGGTGTGACTGCAATGGCGATGTTAGACGATGCCAATACCAGTACTTATGGCAATCCAGAACTCACACATGTCAATATCGGCGTAAGAAACAATCCTGCTATTTTAATTTCAGGTCATGATTTAGCAGATATGGAACAACTTCTTAAGCAAACAGAAGGTACTGGCGTTGATGTTTATACACATAGTGAAATGTTACCAGCAAATTATTATCCAGCGTTTAAGAAATACACCCATTTAGCGGGTAACTATGGTAATGCTTGGTGGAAACAAAAAGAAGAATTTGAATCCTTTAATGGTCCAATTCTCTTTACAACAAATTGTATCGTTCCTCCAAAAGCTGCCCACATTGATAGAATTTACACCTCAGGAGCTGCAGGTTTCCCAGGTTGTAAACACATCGTTGCTGATGCAAATGGTGTAAAAGATTTCTCTGAAATCATTGCACAAGCTAAGACGTTAGCGTCTCCAACTGAAATTGAAACAGGAACAATCGTTGGTGGTTTTGCTCATGCACAAGTATTTGCCCTAGCTGATAAAGTAGTAGATGCCGTGAAATCAGGCGCTATTAAGAAATTCTTCGTTATGGCAGGTTGTGATGGTAGAATGAAATCTAGAGATTACTACACAGAATTTGCAGACAAATTACCAAAAGATACTGTCATATTAACTGCAGGTTGCGCTAAATACAGATACAACAAGCTTAATTTAGGAGATATCGGTGGCATTCCAAGAGTATTAGATGCAGGACAATGTAACGATTCTTACTCTCTTGCAGTGATTGCACTTAAATTAAAAGAAGTATTTGAATTAAATGATATCAATGAATTACCAATTGCTTATAACATTGCTTGGTATGAGCAAAAAGCTGTCATCGTATTACTGGCTCTTTTACATTTAGGGGTCAAGAAAATTCATCTTGGACCAACATTACCAGCATTCTTATCTCCAAACGTTGTGAACGTACTTGTAGAAACCTTCGGCATAGCAGGTATCACAAATGTAGAAGATGATTTGGCAATGTTCTTAGCATAATCTTTACGATAGCATATATTAATAAAACCCCCAGCATCCATGAAAATGCTGGGGGTTTTTTACTTAGGCATAAAACTGATGCAAACGGGCTTGGGGATTTTTAGATTGAAAACGACTTCTCCAATGCGTCCGGTGTTGTTATCTCTCTTGAAAACCACGATGTTATTGGAGTCCTGATTGGCAACGAGGAGATATAACCCATCTGGAGAGAGGCTGAAATTACGAGGTGTTTGACCTCCACAAGGTGTAAATTCTAAAAATGTAAGGCTACCATCTTGTTGAGAAATCCCAAAAGCGGCAATCGTATCATAACCACGATTTGAAACATATAGAAATCTGCCATCCAAGGAGATATGAATGTCTGCGACTAAGCTTGCGATTAAAGGGTCAATGGGTGTTGTAGGGTATAGGTTGTTTTGAATAAATACATCATCCGAACAAGTGTAGTGAATAATGTTGTTACCCAGCTCGCAAGCTAAATACATATAGGGGGCGGTAGGGTGAAAGACCAGATGCCGCGGTCCTTCACCAGAAGGTACAGTTACTATTGGCTGGGCAGCGGCAGGAGTCAAACTGCCATTAATCTGGTCTATAGAGTAAATAAGGAGTTGATCGGTACCTAAATCAGCCGCTATTAATCGTTCACCAAGGGGATCAATATTGACTGAATGGGCGTGGGGACCTTCTTGGCGAATCAGATGTTTGCCCTTTCCTTTGTTTTGTATTTCTACAAGGGGAGGGTTAAGTGTGCCATCTATTGAGATCTCGCAGCCAAAGAAGTTGCCACTACCATAATTTGCAGCATAAACGAAGGAACTGTTTTTTGACAATGCCACATAGCAGGTAGAGTTCCCGATGACATCAATATGAATGATGGGATCTAGGGCATAGCTATCAGGGTGGATTTTGTAAGAAGACACACGACCGCATTCTTCCAATTCATTGGCAGCAAATAAATACTTTTCATTGCAGGTGATGAAGGATGGGTTTATGCCTGCGTGGTTTTCGGCCGTAATTGTAAGCTCCCCAGTGTTAATGTTCATGAGTAGGGTATAAATGCCTTTGCTTTCACTGTTTTGGGTATATGTACCAACAAATATCGTCCATTTCATATAGATTTACTCCTTTAACTTATCTTGATCGATCACGTGATTTATCATAGCATAATAATCAATTGTATGACAATAAATAAGCACATATATTTTTTTTGAGATGCAACTTAGGGATGAAATTGAAGGGCTAATTATGCTATAATAGGATGTATACAAGTTTGTTCAACTTAGGCTATTTTATGGTGGAGGTTTAATATGAAAGTGGAAAAGACTAAACTGTTTAGAAAGTGGTTGCTCACCTATCTTTTTTTAATCAGTATCTCTTTGGTGTTTATTTACAGCATTCACACCATATATGAACGGAGTATGAAGGCAGACTTAACTAAACTCAATAGAGCCTATATCGAACAGATTGTTAATCTTTTTAATGATGAATTTAATTCCATTGACCAATTGGTTTATACAATAGGTCTTGATCGTCAATTTATTAACTTAACCAATATGAATCCTGAATTATCCACAAGCAATAGATATGAGATTAGGACCGTTGTACAGAATTTGGATTTGTTCTCAAGATCAAATGCTTTAATTGAGAGGATTGATTTATATGCTAAAAAGCCGATGTTTGTTATTGGTGAGTCGAGTGCTTACTTTGATGATTTTATCAATATGCATACCCAAAGTTCCTATGGTATGGAGGCCTCAGTTTATAAGGCATTAATGGAACAAAGTTATAATAAAAAGGTGCTTCGATTTAAGGATTGGTATCCAAATGACAATGGGTATAATCCCTTAATCTATCTTCAAACGTTGCCCATTCAATTTTTGAATAACCCAAGAGGCGCTTTGATGATTGTTCTCCATGAAAAAAGATTGGAGACGTTTGGGAAAAGGGAGCTCTTACCCAATGGCAAGCTATTGGTTTTTAATGAAGAAAACCAACTGATCTATACGAATGACAAAGCGCTTTATGGCATGGATTTACCTACAGAAAGGTTGACTAAAGTAGATTCAAAAGAGATTTTAATGGATGGTATTTCCTATATGAAAGATACCAGACATACAGAAGATAAGAACTGGACCTATGTCAGTTTGGTACCTAAAGCAGTTTATTATGAGCGTATTAATGAGGTGCGTTCACTCATTATTGTTATGGT
>CAZJIO010000054.1:8670-25355 GCA_964546035.1 uncultured Eubacteriales bacterium
ATTTTTTTTCAAGCCGCATGTATCTGCCTATTAAAAAGATCATTACGTCTTTTAAAAACTCTCAACGTATTTCAAATCAATCCGAATACGAGTATATTGAAAGTGTTATCCAAAAGAATTTGATTGAAAAAGAGCAGATGCAGCAGGATTTATACCTACAAAGACAATCTTTGAAGGACGCCTTTTTTTCAAAACTTTTAAGGGGATTAATTAAGGATCCAGGGTATATAGAAGAGCAGCTAAAATATTTTGAAGTATTTATTGAAAATGAAGGGTTTCAGGTGCTTTCAATTCAATTTGATACCCACGATGAAGAACATTCCCAGATTGCCTTGTCTCAGTTTATTATCCATAATATTTTTGAAGAAATATTGTCCAATCATTATACCTGTAATGTAATAGAATTGGATGATATGGTGTCTTGTATCATTGATTGTGGCGAGATTGGCATTGGGATGGATGTGATAGAAGGTCAGTTAATGACGGCCATTGATATGACCAATCAACAATTTGGACTTAATTGTCTAATGGGTATTAGTCGGGTACATACCTTTGTGATTGGCATATCCAATGCCTACCAAGAGAGTATTGAAGCAATCAGTCATGCACATATGTTGGGCGATCGGAGAATTCTCCATTACGAAGAAACACAGAAGCTGAGCTCCCAGTATGAATTTAGTGTAGAACATGAATATCGCCTCATCCATTTTATGAAGGTGGGTGATTTGCCACAGACTTTAGAGGTCATTGATGAGGTTATTCATTTGAATATGAAGGAACAGATTTTGAAATTAGGATATATGCAATGTCTGATGTTCGATTTAATGGGTGCCATTATCAAATCCATTAACAATCACTTTTTCAATGAGATGCTCAACCAAATAGATCCAATTCGTAGGATGATCACGGCCATAGATGTTCAAGAAATGAAAGAGATTCTCGTTGAAGTGGCTACGATTGCTTGTGAATTGAATGCGGCACATTTTCAAGGCGTTAAAAAATGTGCCGTTGAAGATCAAATCAATGATTATATTAATGCGCATTATTCAGATGCTGATCTGAATGTTTCAAAGCTAGGGGAAGTATTTAATATGACACCTGCATATTTATCTAAGCTGTATAAAAGTGAGACAGGTAATTCCATCCTTTATGCTTTAAACAAAGTCCGTATTGATGCTTCAAAAAAATTGTTAGAGGAAACTGATTTAAGCATCAATGAAATTTCTGAAAAAGTAGGTTATCTATATTGTAATGCATTTATTCGCTTCTTTAAAAATCAAACAGGTATTACGCCGGGACAATACAAGAATTTAGGCAAATAAACGGGAGAAATGAACAATTTATCTACGATGAACAATTTGAGAACTCACAAATAGAACCTCCATTTGGGATATGAATAACAGTTTATGTTCATATACAAATAAAAATAAATTCGATAAGATGAGGGTGTATTTGAGATGTAAATACGCAACATATTAGAGGAGGATTTATGATGAAAAAGTTTGTTTCTTTGTTATTGGTTTTTGCTTTTCTGTTTTCTATTGCGGGGTGTAGTAAAAAAACAGTTGTTACAGAGGAAAAAGATGTTGCTACAGAAACACAAGCTACAACTGCGGCACCAGTAGAGGAAGCATTTACCTATCCAATGGCAGATGTTAAGTTTACTGTATGGGCAGAATTAGTTGCTAATATTAATCAAGTCGTAACTAATTTAGGCGAGGCACCTTTCTCAGCTCAGTTAACTAAGGAGACGGGTGTTACTGCAGAGTACGAACATCCAGTAGCCAATCAAGCGGTAGAACAATTTAATTTAATGGTTGCTTCTGGTGAATTAACAGATATTTTTGAATACAATGTATTGACCCAATATCCAGGTGGTCCTGAAAAAGCAATCTCTGATGAAGTCATTGTTGATTTAACAGAGTACCTACCTAAGTTTGCACCTAACTTATGGCAATACTATCAGGAAAATCCTGATCTTGCTAAGCAAGCTAGAACTGACACTGGTAAATACTATAGCTTTCCTTTTATTAGAGGCGATGATTCCTTAATGGTATTTTTTGGACCAGTTGTTAATGGGGTATGGCTAAAGGATCTTGGACTTGAATATCCAGAAACCATGGACGAGTGGTATACCATGTTAACACGTTTTAAAAATGAAAAAGGGGCAATTGCGCCACTTACATATGAGCCAGGGATGATGTCGACTAATTTAGGATCTCCTTTTATTGGCGCTTACGGTATAGCAGAAGATTTTTACTTAGACAAAGCAGGAAAAGTACAATTTGGCTCTATTCAACCAGGATATAAATCCTTCTTAGAAACCTTTAACAAATGGTACTCAGAAGGTTTAATTGATGCAGATATTGAAACAGTAAATAGAGAACAGGTTGCAGCAAAATTAACTACGGGTGAATCTGGTGCGAGTATGGGTTACATGGCTTCACGTATGGGTACTTGGCTCGCGGCTAATGAAGGCGATGCTAATTACGATTGGGTTGGTGTGAAGTATCCAGTTCAGACTAAAGGTGATGTACCTATGTTCACACAAAAAGATGTTGCTGTTAACGGTTCTATGGGAGATGCATTTATTTCAGGTAAATGCGAAGATATTGAAGCTGCTGTAAGATACTTAGATTACGGTTATTCAGAAGCCGGTGGTAGACTTTATAACTTTGGTATCGAAGGTGTGTCTTATGAAATGGTTAATGAATACCCAACGTACACAGACCTGATCTTAAAGAATGAAAAATACACAGTTGTAGAAGCTTTGGCTTTACACGCACGTTCTAACTATTATGGGCCATTCGTTCAAAGAAAAGAATATATTGAGCAATATGGATATACATATCCTCAACAAAAAGCAGCGAATGACCTATGGAAAATCTCAGATGTTGATAAATACCGTATGCCAAAAGTAACGCCAACACCTGAAGAAAGTGAAGAACTTGCTATGATAATGAATGAAGTCAATACCTATCGAGATGAAATGCAAGTAAAATACGTTATGGGTATTGAAGCTTTAGATTCTTATGATACATATGTTGAGAACATTAAAAATATGGGAATCGATCGTGCGATTGAAATTTACGAAGCAGCTTTAACACGTTTTAACAACAGATAGGAATCATTTAAAGACCATTAAGGGATGTTTTAATACATCCCTTAATTTAAGCAGAAAGGAGTGAGGCGCTTGAATGGCATCTTAAGGAAAATAAGAAGTGGTGAGCTGATAAAAGGGATTATAGCTGAACTTAAACGAAATAAAGAGCTTTATATTATGATTTTACCGGTTATCATTTATTTCTTTGTATTTATGTATATTCCCATGTATGGAGCGAGTATTGCCTTTAAAAATTTCTCACCAGCTAAAGGAATATCGGGTAGTGAGTGGATTGGATTTGATCATTTCATTCGTTTTTTTAAGAGTATTTATTTTGTGAGAGTGTTAAAGAATACACTTTTACTCAGCATTACATCTTTAGGTTTTGGGTTTCCAGCCCCTATTATTTTGGCACTGTTACTGAATGAGGTGCGTACGCGATGGTTTAAGAACACCGTACAAACCATCACGTATTTACCCCATTTTATTTCATTGGTAGTCATTATTGGTTTGCTTAAGCAGTTTTCGGTATCAACGGGATTATTCAATGATGTTTTTGAGTTCTTTGGCATGACCCGTTTTCCAATATTACAAAAACCTGAATTTTTTAGAACCCTCTATGTGTCAAGTGAGATTTGGCAAACCATTGGATGGAATTCTATTATTTATTTAGCAGCTTTATCAGGTGTTGATCAACAACTTTATGAAGCAGCTCGTATTGATGGTGCTAATAGATGGAAACAAACCTTACATATTACTTTGCCTGGCATTCAAAGCACGATTATCATCTTATTTATTTTGAGAATGGGTAGTTTGTTTAGTGTAGGTTTTGAAAAGATTATCCTCATGTACAATCCTTCGACCTATGAAGTTGCCGATGTTATATCTACTTTTGTATATCGATCGGGACTTTTAGAAGCGAATTACAGTTATAGTACAGCAGTTGGCTTATTTAACTCTGTTATGAATTTTACATTACTCATTATGGCAAATAAATTGAGTAAACGGTTCGGAAAAACAAGTTTATGGTAAGGAGGCTTTAACAATGAAAGAAGACAAAATAGTAAAAACTAAAATGAAAACCTCAAAGAGCTATAAGGTTTTTCAAGCATTGAATACGATATTCTTGATCATACTCATGGCTGTGACCATGTATCCTATGATTCATGTTGTGATGGCTTCACTTAGCGAAGGGAATGCCTTAACGACACATAAAGGCTTTTTGCTTTTACCTGTTGGAGAAATAAGCCTAAGGGCCTATGAGGCCGTAATCAGTAACCCCAATATCTTAATCGGGTATAGAAATACGTTGTTCCTGCTTGTCGTAGGTGTTAGTCTTCAAATTTTCATGACATCAATAGGAGCCTATGTCCTTTCTAGACAACAGTTTGGATTGAAAAATGCCATTATGTTCTTTATAACTTTTACAATGTTTTTTCAAGGTGGGATTATCCCTTTTTATTTATTGATTAGGGATTTGAATTTACTCAACAATTTATTCGCATTAATTCTTCCCTTTACGGTGAGTGCCTATAATCTCATAATTATGCGAACATCCTTTGCTGCGATACCCGCTTCTTTAGAGGAGTCAGCTAAGTTAGATGGTGCGAGCCACTTTGCAATATATACAAAAATTGTTATGCCCTTAAGCAAAGCAGTTATTGCTGTCATGATATTATATTATGGGGTTGGTATATGGAATGGTTGGTTTTGGGCATCGGTATTTTTACGCAATCGTGAGCTTTTCCCACTTCAGTTGATTTTACGTGAGATTCTGATCAGCAATGATGTTTCCTCTATGACCCAAGGTACCAGCGGTTCCGATGTAGTAGCTTTTGCAGAGAGCATTAAATATGCGACAATTGTTGTGGCTACAATACCCGTTTTAGTTGTTTATCCTTTCTTACAAAAATATTTCGCTAAGGGTGTCATGATTGGAGCCATTAAAGAATAAAAGACAATTGAATAATTTATTGCTTAAAAGTAATAAGTGATCTATAATTTAAATTACCCTCAATTAAATCTGATGAAACCTTTTGTTTTTAGGTTTTTGATGGTCTATTGGGGGTTTTTATTTTAAAACGAAAGATTTGACAAGGAGAATTACAATGATCTATTTAATTGCTTTTTTAACTGCTTTTACAATTGTGTTTTTAACCATACCTCAGCTCAAAAAATTAGCTGTTAAGTTGGATTTTGTTGATCGCCCAACAAAGCGAAAAATGCATAAAGAACCTGTACCACATTTAGCGAGTATTGGAATTTTTCTAGGCTTTATGATCACCTATTTTGCCTTTACGAGGGAATTAAATGGAAAATCTGTTGCGCTTATGGTGGGTTCGTTAATGATTTTAGCAATCGGGATTGTGGATGACTGGTTTAAGACGAAACATAAGGAATTCCCTGCGTTGCCTAAACTGATTGTTCAAGTTGGAGCAGCGATTGTTGCTTACCAATCAGGGGTAGTTTTTTATGGATTTACGCATCCAATAACTCATGAATTTATTATGCTTCCTGTTATACTACAGTTTTTACTAACCGTTACTTGGATTTTTGGCGTTACGACAGTTATTAATTTTGTGGATGGATTAGATGGTTTGGCTGGGGGTATCTCTGCCATATCTGCTGTCACCCTATTTATTGTAGCTTTAGCAAAAGGTCAATTAGACTCCGCTATGATGTCTATTATTTTAACGGGTGTGCTTGTTGGCTACTTAAGATACAATAAACAGCCGGCACAGATTTATATGGGAGATGCGGGGGCTACCTTTATCGGTTATATACTGGGGGTTATTGCACTTGGTGGTGCCTTCAAACAAGCGACCTTATTATCTTTACTCATACCCATTCTAGCCTTAGGCGTACCTATTTTTGATAATATTTTTGTTGTTATTAAACGGATGTTAGAAGGGAAACCCGTTTATCAAGCAGATCGAAGTCAAGTACATTACCGTCTTTTATCTTCAGGTTTAAAACCAAGACAAGTCGTCACCTTTTTATGCCTAATCAATGTTTGCTTTGGCTTATTTTCAATCATTATACTATTACTTAAGGTGTAAATAAATTTATAATAAAAGCAGAAAGCCAATAAACTAGGTTTTCTGCTTTTATAGCATTGCTTTCATATGTGGTGAATAATTTTAGGTTTGATATTGCTAGATAACTAGGATGAGACTATAATAGTTTTAGGCTTTATTGTCGGATTTTGGCATTAAACAAATGTATGACCATAAAAAAATGTGGAGGCAATTATGCAAATCAACGTAAAACTGAAACACAAGATCGGGACAAGAATATTTGTAGCATTTCTTGCGTTAATCTTACTGGTGATTGGAACCCTTTCACTCATTATGTACAAGCAAAGTTATGATCTGTTCGTCAATAGTTTGGTTAGTAGGAGTTTGGAAATTGCAGAAACGGCTGCCAGGGGCATTGATATAGCTGAATTTGTTAAACTCAAAACCGTGGATGACGAGAACACAGAAGCTTATCACACTATTCGAGAGAAACTGAATGCCATACGTGAAATGAGTGGTGCAAAATATGTATACACCATGAGAAAAGATAACAATGGAAACTACGAGTTTGTAGTTGATGGAATGGACTATGATTCAGAAGATATTTCTCATATTGGAGATTTGGATGATGATATTGGTGGAAAATTCGAAAAGGTCTATTCAGGAAAACCATTTTCAAGTGGGAAAATTGAAATATCGGATTGGGGCATACTCGTCCCAACATTATACCCACTTGTCGATACCAAGGGTGATGTTGTAGGGTTTGTTGGTGCAGACTATGATGTTTCAAATGAATACGCTGCCCTCAATAAGATTAGAATTCAAATAATTCTGCTCGCAGTCATAGCTTTGGTAATAGCTTCAGCGATTGCTATTCTTATTTCATGGAAAATATCAAAACCCATTGTTAGAGCTACGAATCTAATTAACCAAATAGCCATCCTAGATTTATCACATAATGAAAGGTACGATCTGCTATCTAAAAATAAGGATGAGACTGGTGCAATGGCAAAATCTCTAGATGAGATGAGAAAAATGTTAACCCATATGGTCATTAATATACGTCAATCATCCAGTTCAATAAATGATCAGTCATCAGGATTGTCATTGGCAACGAAACAGATTGTAGGTTCGACCTCAATCATTTCAGAGTCTATCAAAGGCATTGCCGTTGGTGCTGGAACACAAGCATCAAATATCATTAATATTACAGAGACACTCAATGGATTTAACGCACACCTAGATGAAATGGATAGCTTAATTGGTGATGTAGAGATGAAGTCTAGAAATATTCAAGATAAGGCCAGTAAAGGAAGCGATGATATGCAAGCGCTCTCAAGTTCTGTAGACTTAGTTAAAAAATCATTTAATGATTTTGTGATTAAAATAGAACATCTAGAGGAAAAGCTAAGTAATGTTAATAATATTACAGGTATCATTAACGCCATTGCTAAGAAAACAGGCCTGTTAGCATTAAATGCTTCTATAGAAGCAGCACGAGCAGGTGAAGCTGGCAAAGGTTTTGCTGTCGTGGCTGAAGAAATCCGAAAACTCTCTGATCAATCTAAGGATTCAGCTGAAAATATTAATCTGTTGATTGCTGATGTAACAAATGAAGCATTAGAGATGGTGGATATGACAGATGAAATGACCCTTCAGATCAAGAATCAAATGGGAGTCATTCACTCAACAATGGCATCTTTTGGAAGCATCATTTCTGGTGTGGATGAGACGGTTCCTAGAATTGAAGCTATGAATTGTGTTGCGCTAGAAATTCAGAACGAAAAAGCATATATCATTCAAAAAGTTGAATGCTGTTCTGATATCGCCCTACAGATTTCTTCTAGAACGGAAAAAATCGTAGCATCTTCCATTGAGATGTCTCAGTCCACTGAAGGCGTTGCAGCTTCTGCGATTTTACTTGAAAATATGGCTAAAGGAATGGTAGAAAGAATAGAGAAATTTAAGTTGTAAGATATATCTACAAAGCCAGGAATATACTCATAATTAAGATGAGTGATATTCCTGGCTTTATTATTAGGTGAAAAAGACTTGACATTTTATCGACAATATCGTAATATTATAATATGCGGATATATAATATGTGTTAAAAATTAGATCAACTTACCTTTGACACTGTAATCAGATAAAGCATTTCAAAAAAATATGAAGAGTGAGGTAGGGTATTATGGCTAAAAAAGTGGTTATTATTGGTGGTGTTGCAGGTGGTGCGAGTACTGCAGCAAGGCTAAGAAGAATGGATGAGAATTGTGAAATCATTATGTTTGAAAGAGGGGACTATATTTCTTTTGCGAACTGTGGCTTACCCTACCACATAGGAAAAACAATCGAGGATCGAGAAGAACTGCTGCTTCAAACACCAGACAGTATGAAGGCGCGCTTTAACATTGATGTACGTGTTAAGAATGAAGTTCTGAACATTAACAGAGATGAAAAAACCGTTTCTGTGAAAAATTTATTAACAGAAGAAACCTATACAGAGCGTTATGATGTACTTGTTCTATCACCTGGTTCAAGCCCAATACGTCCTAGAATTCCAGGGATTGATAGCCCAAATGTTTATTCTCTGTGGAATATGCCAGATATGGATGCCATCATTAAGTATATCCATGAAAATGCGCCCAAGAATGCGGTAGTAGTAGGTGGAGGGTTCATTGGTATTGAAATGGCAGAGAATTTATTTGACCTTGGTCTCAAAGTGTCTCTTGTAGAAATGGCAGATCAAGTCATGGCCCCGATTGATTATGATATGGCACAATTGGTTCATGAACATATATATGAAAAGGGCGTAGAATTGTATTTGAAAAATGGGGTAGCTTCCTTTGAACACAATGAAGGAGAAACAACCATTCATTTGCAAAGTGGTGCTCAAATCAAAACGGATTTGGTTATCTTTTCAATCGGCATACGTCCTAATAGCGAGCTTGCAAAAGCAGCTGGACTCACTGTAAATGAAAGAGGCGGTATTGTTGTAAGCGATCAACTTGTGACAAGTGATGCGAGCATTTATGCCCTTGGTGATGCCATAGAAGTTGAAGATTTTGTGAATAAAACAAGAACCATGATTCCATTAGCAGGTCCAGCGAATAAACAAGGCCGTATTGTAGCAAATAATATATCAGGTGACCAAGAGGCGTATAATGGAACAATGGGTTCATCCATAGCCAAAGTATTTGAATTAGCAGTTGCTGCAACAGGGAATAACGAAAAAACCTTAAACCGTTTAGGTAAAGTTTATAAAAAGGATTATCACATCACCATAGTAAGACCTAACTCCCATGCAGGGTACTATCCAGGGGCATTGCCTATGACGATAAAATTGATATTTGACGGAAGCGGCACAATATTAGGGGCACAGATTGTCGGTATGGAAGGTGTAGATAAACGCATTGATGTGATTGCGACAGTGATGAAGTTAAAAGGTACCATTTACGATCTGAAAGAACTTGAACTGGCTTATGCACCTCCCTATTCTTCAGCAAAAGACCCAGTGAATATGGCTGGATTTACAGCAGAAAATATTCTTAAATGTGAAATGCCAGCAACTATGTGGCATGAAGTGAAAGACTTAGACATGAGTATTACAACACTTTTGGATGTGCGAACAAAGGGTGAAAATAAAAGAGGAACCATTGACAATTCAGTCTTCATTCCTGTAGATGATTTACGAGCGCGTATGATAGAACTGGATACTAGTAAAGAAATAGTCATTTTTTGTGCAGTTGGCATACGTGGTTATATTGCTGGTAAAATATTAAAACAAAATGGTTTTCAAGTGCGCAATATACTTGGTGGTTATGGATTTTACCAGTCTGTTATGCGTGATTATAGCAAATAAATGCTTAAAATGATAAAAAGCAGCCTAGGGTATGGGCTGCTTTTTATTTTGTGCATATCCAAATAAAATATGCTATAATTATCTAATATGCAACAATAAATGTATAAGGGGGTGACCTTATGAAACGTATTGGGCGACATTATTTCTTAAGAATATTTGGTAGAAAGTCAATTCGTAAGTCTTTTACAGTACCTTTTATACTGCAATTCTTTTTATCCATGGGTTTAATTGGTTTTTTACTGCTTCAGGGTAGTAAAACTGCATCACAATTGATTTTAAAAGAACTTCAACACCAAACGATTCAACAAGTGAGCGAGCAACTTTCACAAAGAATGTCACAGGCACTTCAGTTGAATCAAATTAATTATGACTCTTATCAATCGGGTATTTTGAACCTTGAATCTACCTCGGAACGTGAAAGATATTTTGTAAATCATATAAAATCTTTTTCTGATGTAGCAATGACTTATATTGGATTGGCAGATGGCTCTTTTTATGGAGCACGTCGCATTTCGAATAATGAAATCCAAGTTGTGCGTAATAACACCAGTACGAAAGGTGCATCCTGGTACTATAAAACCACTGAATTAGGGGACGGTGTAGAAGTGATTGATCAATTCCCTGATTTTGATGCACGAAAGCGCCCTTGGTATATAAAAGCTCAAGAAATGGGGAAACCTTCCTTTAGCAGTATTTATAGTCATTTTATTTTTCATGAACCAACAGTGACGGCTAGTTATCCCGTTTATGATCAAGATGATGAGTTAATTGGCGTATTTGGTGTGGATTACCTTTTGTCTTGGCTAGGAGATACACTAGGAGAATTGTCAATTGGTGAAGGTGGAGAAGTATTTCTAACAGACGACACAGGTTTATTGATTTCAAGTTCTATTGAGGGTGATTTTTATCAAATGGTTGATAATAAATCACAATTAATCTTTGCAAAAGACGCTGAGAGCCCTCTGATTTTAGAATCCTTATCATTGGATATGGATAAAAGCAGTGATAGTTTAAAAGGATTCAAAGTTGAGGGCGAAAAATATTACGTAGGTGTAGAAAGTTTTGAGGATTTTGATATGCATTGGCGAATCTACGTAATTCTTGCAGAAAATGATTACTTAGCTGGTATGAAAAGTTCCACAATTCAAACTGTCATATTTATGGTCCTCGCCCTCATATTGTTTTTTATCTTTGCCTTGTGGACCGCAAGGTGGGTGACCAAACCGATTTTGAGCTTAAACCAAGCGGCTAATGAATTAACCCAGGGAAGATTGATGACTGTTATGGGTGATGACCGGGAGGATGAACTAGGGGAATTAAGCCGTTCCTTTAATGTCATGGGAAAACAATTAACTGATTTAGTCATGAATTTGGAGGAGCAGGTCGCGTCACGGACCTATGAATTACAAGAGCGTAACGAGATGCTTGAACGGTTATCCTTCTTAGATGGCCTTACGGGTATAGCCAACAGGAGAAAGTTTGATGATGCGCTAGAAAGTGCATGGCAACTTGCTAATCGGCAACAAATGCCCTTGGCGCTTATGATGTTGGATATTGATTTCTTCAAGGATTATAACGATACCTACGGACATCAAGCTGGGGATGATTGTTTGAAAGCCATCGGTAGTTTGCTTCATAAAATAGCACGACGCAATTCTGACCTGGCAGCGCGCTATGGTGGGGAGGAATTTGTTGTGATTATACAAAGCCCGGAGACCATCCAGAAGGTGTCTGAGCTTGCAGAAACTATTCGAAAGGGTATTGAGTCCCTTACAATAGAACACAGAACCTCTCCTTTTGAAATCGTGACAATTAGTATTGGAATCGTGTATAGGGTACCCACGAAGGATACAACAGCAAATACCTTAGTGGAGAATGCGGATCAGGCACTGTATAAAGCCAAAAATGAGGGAAGAAATCGCATTGAAATCCATCATTAAGATTGGAGGCGAATTGATATGTCAAATATTGAATTGCGAATTGCAGAATTTGAGGAAGCACTGCTTCATATCAATAGGGTGAAAGCAGCTTATATTTTTGAAAAAGCCTACACGGATGAGAAGAACTTTGAAATGATTGAAAAAATAACCATGGAGACCTTGGAAAGAATTGGAGCAGGATGGGAAAATGGCTTGGTTTCCTTATCACAAGTCTATATGAGTGGTGTCATTTGCGAAGAATTAATCGATCATTATCTACCTAAATTTGAGGTGAAGAGAAGAGAATTACCTAAAATGGCCATTGCCGTATTGCAAGACTACCATTCCCTTGGCAAGAGGATCGTTTACTCGATCGTCAGAGCTGGCGGGTATCAAATACTAGATTTTGGTCAAGGATTAAGTGTTGAAGAATTGGTTAATAAAACCATTGAAAATGAAATTGAGTTATTACTTATTTCAACACTTATGTTGCCCTCAGCCCTTAAGGTAAAAGTAGTAAAAGAGAAATTGGAAGAAGCGGGCTCCAACACAAGGATTATTGTGGGTGGTGCGCCTTTTAGATTGGATGACAACCTCTGGAAAAATGTGGGTGCAGATGCCGATGGAAAAAATGCTTCTAATATTTTGAAAACAATAGAAATATTGTTGAAAGGGGTGAATGATGCATATGACTTCGCTTGAACGAACCATGGCCGCCATTAGTCATCAAGAAGCAGATCGTGTGCCCTTGTTTTTACTTTTATCCTTATATGGCGCAAAAGAGCTTCAAATACCGATCAAAGAGTATTTTTCTAAACCAGAACATGTGGTTAGAGCTCAACTTAAAATGAGAGATAAGTATCGAAATGATTGTATTTATAGTTTTCACTATGCTGCCCTTGAAATTGAGGCATGGGGAGGTGAGGTTCTATTTGTAGAGGATGGACCGCCTAATTCAGGTGAACCCTTTATAAAATCCATGGATCAAATATTAAAATTAGAGGTACCTAGAATAGATGTATGTAGCGGTTTGAAGAGCGTGCTAAAAGCAACACAAATATTGAAGCATGAAGTTGGGAATAATACACCTATTATTGGGGTTGTCATGTCACCTTTTTCCCTTCCTGTGATGCAAATGGGATTTGAAAAGTATTTAAATCTTATGTACTTTCAAAAAGATTATTTTAATAAGCTGATGCAAATAAATGAAGCGTTTTGTGTGTCTTGGGCAAACGCTCAGTTAGAAGCCGGGGCGACTGCGATTTGTTACTTTAACCCATTAGCCTCGCCTAATATGATTGAGAAAGAGACCTACTTGTCTGTAGGTTATCCAGTGGATAAACGGACCATCAGTCAAATCAAAGGGCCAACTGCAACCCATCTGGCATCTGGTATTACCCTACCTGTAATGGAGGATATTATTGCTACGGGTAGCGCTGTTCTTGGATTTAGTGCGGATGATGATCTGATCAAAATAAAAAAAGCTGCTCAAAACAGAATTTGCTTGCTGGGAAATTTTAATGCTGTTGAAATGGTGAGCTGGAATACCCAAAAAGTTGAGACTGAGATTAAAAAGATCATCACTCAAGCAGGCAAAGGTGGCGGTTTAATTTTATCGGATAATCATGGTGAGATACCTTGGCAAGTTTCCGAGGACGTTTTATTAGGTATTTCAGAAGCAGTCATACAATTTGGTAACTATCCGTTAAGATAGGAGAAACGAATGAATCGATATGATCATAGGACTGAAATCCAAGCCCAATGTGCGGAATATTCGGCTATATTTGATTTGATGGGTAAAATAGCCTCATTAACCAATACGAGTGAAGCCATAGAAAGAATCAGAGAAATATTCATTTTTGTATTAGGTGCCCAGAAATTTAAATATTGGGTTGTCGACGAAATAACATCTCATGAAATAAGTGAGCTTTTATTAACTGAAAAAGCGTATGTGTTATTAAAAGAAGAAAACAAATTCTATATCAAAACGTCCCAGAATAATAAAGTTTATGGCGTCATAGAAGTCAGTGATTTTATGTTTCCTGCATACATTGAACGGTATTTGAATTTTGCAATTGAAATTTCTAAAGTCTTTGGTTTGGTATTATCTAATATTGAGCAATACGAGGAACTCATAGAGGCAAAAGAGCAAGCTGAAGCTGCTAATGTGGCTAAGAGCCAGTTTTTGGCGAATATGTCCCATGAAATCAGAACGCCCATGAATGGGGTAATCGGAATGTTACAGCTATTAGAAATGACAGTCTTAACACAAGAACAAGTTAATTATGTCCATTCCTCTAAAATATCAGCGGATGCGCTATTAAAGGTCATTAATGATATATTAGACTTTTCCAAAATTGAGGCTGGGAAAATAGAATTGGAAAATGCAAAATTCCATTTGAAAAAAATGCTGAATGACATCATCATGCTCTTTAATCCAGAGTTACGAAGTCATAACCTTGAGTTAAAGGTACAGCTTGAAGAAGAGGTGCCAGAATTTCTTATTGGTGATTCTTTTCGATTGAGACAAGTGATTTTAAATCTCTTGGGGAATGCTATTAAGTTTACGAAAGAAGGGCAAATAAGCCTTATTGTGAGAAAAATTGAGCAAATTGAACATAAAATCAAACTTGAATTCACTATAAAAGATACCGGAATTGGTATTGAAAATGATAAATTTACGGATATATTTAAGCCTTTTCAGCAAGGAGATAGTTCAACAACCAGGCATTATGGCGGCACTGGCTTAGGCTTATCCATATGCAAAGGTATTGTTGAAAAAATGAATGGTAGTATCTGGGTTGAGAGCAAAGTAGGGGAAGGCACAATTTTTTATTTTACTGGCATTTTTACAGGTGATTTATGAGAAAGATAAACCTATTCGTGTGTGATAATTTTGCACAAGATTATATGAAAGCAGTAGAAAATGAAGCGCTCAAGCATGTTGCCATTAAGGCGTTTCCGTCTATGTGTGAAAATAAAAGTAAAAAAAGCGATGCCTTAAAGTTGCTACAGGAAAGTGCTCAAAGTGATTCGGAAGGACTTATATTATGTGGCAAAAGTTGTTGCATTTTAGAAAGGATACCAAAGTTTGCAGATATAAGGGTAAGAACGTCTGAATTATGCTTTAATCACTTAGCAACAGACGAACAGATTCAGAAAATTCTGGAACAGGGTGGCTATATCATCGGCATAGGATGGCTAAATGATTGGGAAAATCATATACAAGAGGCTGGTTTTAACCAAGAAATTGCAAAACAGTTTTATACAGAATTTTGCAGGGAACTTGTTTTCTTCGATGGAGGATATGATTTAACCGTGGAAGAAAAGCTGAATGGGTTATCAGAATTTCTGTCGATACCCTATAACAGGATCCCATTCAAATTAGAGTCAATTCAGTCGGTCTTGAATGATATAATTGACTCAATTACACCTTGACAAAACAGGTTGGATGGCGTTACAATAATCATATGAGTTGTCTGACAACAGACAACAGCACACATCTTATAGGAGGTTACAAATTGAAAAAATACAAAGTGCTACATGACATAATAGAAAGTGGCGTCGTTGCTGTCATTCGAGCGGAGTCTAAAGAAGAAGGGAAAAAGATTATTGAAGCGGTTAAAGAGGGTGGCGTAAGAGCTTTAGAAATCACTTTAACGGTTCCAGGTGCTGTGGATATTATTAAAGAGTTGGTAGAAGAATATAAAGATCAAGACGTCATTATTGGTGCTGGCACTGTTTTAGATCCTGAATCCGCTAGATTGTGCATATTAGCAGGTGCAAAATACATTGTCAGTCCTTATTTTGATTTAGAAACCGTTAAAATGTGCAATCGTTATGCAGTGCCCATTATGCCTGGTGTTATGAATCCAAAAGAAGTTGTGATGGCTTTAGAAGCAGGTGTGGATATTTGCAAAGTCTTCCCAGCGGACGTATTTGGACCCAATATTATCAGTGCCTTTAAAGGACCTCTTCCTCAGGGTAATTATATGCCAACAGGTGGCGTAGACTTAAGCAATGTTAAGGAATGGATTAAAAAAGGCGCCGTAGCAGTCGGTGTTGGTAGCGTTATGACAAAAGGGGCTAAAACAGGTAACTTTGAAGAAGTTAAAGAAACCGCTAGAAAGTTTGTAGAATTAGTAAAAGAAGCGAGAGCAGAACTTAAATAAAATAACAATACGTGATTTGGAGGTTTTTGAAAGATGAAAAAAATAGTGACTATGGGTGAAATCATGTTAAGACTTGCCACCCCAGAGCATCAACGATTTGTTCAAGCCAGTTCCTTTGATGTGGTTTATGGTGGTGGAGAAGCAAACGTAGCTGTGTCTTTAGCCAACTTTGGCTTAAATGCACACTTCGTTACAAAATTGCCTAAAAATCCAATTGGCCAATGTGCGATTAACAGCTTAAGACAGTTTGGTGTAGGAACTGATTATATTGCTAGAGGCGGAGAACGTGTGGGTATTTATTTTCTAGAACATGGTGCTTCTATGAGAGCTTCTTCCGTGGTTTATGACCGTGCACATGCATCTATTGCTGAAGCTACTGCAGCTGATTTTGACTTTGATGAGATTTTCAAAGACGCAGAGTGGTTTCATTTTACAGGCATTACGCCGGCCCTGAGCCAAGAATCTGTGGCATTGACAGAAGCGGCTTTAATAGCAGCTAAAAAACACGGTGTTACGGTAAGTGTGGATCTTAATTATCGTAAAAAATTATGGTCATCGGCGCAGGCTCAAGAAGTTATGACCAGATTGATGCAATATGTGGATGTTTGTATTGGT
>CAZJIO010000055.1:0-17434 GCA_964546035.1 uncultured Eubacteriales bacterium
GTGGCATGGGTGGTAATGATGACAGAAGTTTTCTCGTCTCTGAAAGATGCCAATAGCTCTAAAATATGGATGGCATTGGCTCTATCCAAATTGCCTGTAGGCTCATCTGCAATAATGAGGATGGGTTTCCTTGCAACGGCTCTAGCAATGGCGACTCTTTGGCATTCTCCCCAAGATAGATGTTCTACCTTTGCATCCATTTTATGGGCAAGCCCTACTCGATTCAAGGCTTTTTTTGCTTCTCTTTTAATCTGTCTTGGTGGCCATCCAATAAAACGCATGCCCAGCATCACATTCTCTAAGGCAGTTCTCCCTGTGATTAATCTGAACTCTTGAAATACAGGTCCAATACGTGTTCGCATCTGTCTGATATGCCTTTTTTTACCTTTGACAAGGGGAGCTCCTAAAACCTCCAAGCTACCCGTTGTTGCAAATTCAATGCCCATAAAAAGTTTGAGTAGACTTGTTTTGCCTGAACCACTCGGTCCTATGATATAAATCATTTCTCCAGGACTGATCTTTAAATCAATTTGATTTAAAGCAGTTGTGCCATCTGAATAAATTAACCCTACACCCTTTGCTTCTATCATTTTTCTCACTCCCTCACATTTAAAACAAATCAGGCTTAATAAAAAGTTCTAGTTGTCCTTCTTTTGACTCTACGCCTTCGACGATGCTATTCCCGATAAGGGGCTCAAGTGCAAGAACCAAATAACCTTCTTCAAATAATTCTTCTAGAGAATCTTTCGAAAGGGTCATCTCATAAAATGCCCCTTCATCCGCAACATACTTCAAGGTGTTCACCCCTTCTACCTCAAAGTTACCTCTTAAGCTCAGTTGCATAGTGGGAACACTCAACTCAATCTTCCCTTCCTCGAACTTAAAAACCATTTTCGGCAGTTCTGGATGATTGACGATGACTTCATTAAAGGATGTCTCTTTAATGGTTCCCTTAATATTTGTCCCTGAAAAACCAATTTCCAAGGCTTCAGGTGGTAAACTGCCTTCTTCAACTAACCGGGAAAATTCATGGGTAGCGCCCACAAAGACAGGTTTAACTTCTTGCCACGCTAAGGTGATTTCTTCTAGAAAGTCCTCGTATTGGGTACGGTCTAATTCTAGAGATGCCAAGTAGGCTTCTTTTTCTTTTTTAACCGTCACTTTTGCTGCCAATAATTCTTGTAATTGTTTTTGCTGTTCTTCTTGTAACAATAGCTTTTCAGCGAGAGCTGCTTTTTCCTTGACAAGTTTTGCTTTGCTCTCGTCAAGCTTTACCATTAATTCTCCTGTATTTCGCGTCAAGTCCCTTAAAGTATTCACACGTCTTAGGAACGTAGCGATACTATCAGAATCTAAAAGAATTTCTAAGAAATTACCGGGACCTAAGCGCTGATAGCTCTTAAGAACTTCCTTCAGCACATCTCTGTTATTGGCATAAGAAGTTTCTTCCTTCTGGATCTCAGTTTCTAGTCCTTTGATTTCCCCTTGATAGTTTTCAATCACTTCTGACACCTGATCGGATTCTCGCTCCAGTGCGCTGATTTCTTGCTCCATGCTATACAAGATTTCAAGAACGGCTTTTTCTTCCTCACTGATCCCTATTAATATTTCCTTTGTCTCTTGGATGATTTCTGCTTCACCAGACACCATTTTAGGAGGCAAAAGGAGTAAGACTAGAAAAAAAGCAATCAAAACCATATTATTTCTCATTTACGCCATCTCCCTCCTTTATCCTAATCATTTACAGTAATTATATCATAGCGACTATTGAGATTAATAGCAAAAAAAAACCTATTAATAGGTTTTTTCTGGGTTTTCTGGATAGCAGCTTTTCAGCATTTCTATACCTGTAGTCGTTTTAAAGTATTTCTCACAAATAGACTTGATCTGTTGTTCATTCATTTGATCTTCATAAATATTCACAAGGAAATCAGCTTCCACTAAAATCTGAAAATCAATCCCATCTATGCAGGCATAAGTATGATGATGTCCAATCAGAAAACAAATACGTTCTAATTCCAAGACCTCTATAGGCATTTCAAAAAGGAGCTCTCTTGCAACATAGGGTCCTTCTATTTCTTGATATTTTCCTGTAGAAGCGTTGTATTTTCTCTCTGCCTCTTTGATACCAATATCATGCAGGATTGCCGCAAGCTCCAATACCTTTTGCATGGGCAAAGATAATCCTTCCATTTCCCCAATGGTTTTAGCATAACTAAAAACCTTCAGAGCATGATTAATACGCCTTACATCTGTGCCAAAGTATTGAATCATTTTCAAAGTTGTTAGAGCAACCATCATTTCTCCTCCTATAGATCAATAGCATCCATCAGTTCTTTTAGGTAGATTTTGTTTTGTAATGATTTCTCTTTCAATTGCTTTACCTTTACATCTAACTGGTTTTGAATGGTTTCGTAATGACTAAAAATGTCTTCAATTTGTCCTTTGACACCTTCCAAATCGTAGGTATGAATATCTCCTGCAGAATGCATTTCTAATTCCTGAAGATAGTAATCAACTTTTGGATCGTACACAAACCCAATCATTGGGATGCTTTTTAAAGCCGCATAAAGCAGTGCATGTAGTCGCATACTCAGTACCAATTTTGTTGCGCCAATTATTTCGATGAGCGTAACAGCATCGTATTTATCCTTTAACACATAAGCCTTATGGGTCATATTTTCTTGAATTTCCTTTGCAATGCCCAAATCCGTAGGGTATTTCATAGGAATAAGTAAAACATTCATCTGATGTTTTTCCACAATATAGTCACACAACTGCGCGGTTTTAGTAATATAGTCACCCGTACCTTCCCAACTTCTAAACAAAACGGCAACCATAGGCTTTGATGGATCAATATCCTCTTTCAGAAGCAAGGCCTTAACATCAACAGTTATGGTTCTTAAGTTAAATACAGGGTCTGCTGTGACAGCGATTTTCGGCTTAACAATACCCAGTTCTGTTAATTCATCCTTTGAAAGGCCTTCTCGGAGTGTAATGATATCAATTTTATTTGCAATCCAACTTGTCAGTTTTCTATTGATTTTACCCTCAATAGGTCCAATCCCGTTCCCATAAAGGATGCATTTTTTACCCCGTTTTTTCGCGTACCAAATAATCCAGAGATAATAGAACAAAGACCTGGTACTGGTCTTGTCTTGAAGCAAGCTACCGCCACCCATCAAGACAAGGTCAGACTTTAGAATTTCAGCTCTGACGGCTCGAAAATTAAATCGATAAATCGCATGAACACCATATTCATTTTTTGTGTCTTCTGGGCTATTGGAAAGTATTGTGATTTTATGGACAACACCCGCTTTCTCCCTGCCTATCTCTTGGATATCTCCACAAATAGAGGACAGAATGGCGTCGTCACCAGAGTTAGCATAACCATAATAGCCAGATATTAATATTTTTTTCATATCTATTAAATGTCCTTTGCTTGATCTAGTCGATTCATCGCTATTATGAGGGCAACGATTGTCCAAAAATAGGTCACCATAAATGGAGATTCAAATATATTTTCAACAAAATTATGGCCAATGACAGCGATAACGCCAGAAAACATGCCCTACAATTAAATTCTATACTCCTGGGATAAGGTACTTTTAATACAACGGACGATTTGCCAAAGGGTAATAAAAATCAAGGCCAAAAAAGCCGATAGTCCGACAAGTCCCGACTCTGCTAAGGTTTTAATATAGTAATTGTCGGTGTAAAAGGGTGTGAGCTTGTGATGAGTGGCTACTGCGCCACCATATCTGCCTACACCAAGTCCCAACACCTTACTTTCAGCCCACTCATTAAGGGTCGTAATCCATCTAAATGTTCTACCACCTCTTGCAGCTTTGGACTTATACTCCGATGAAAACAAGTAACTGATCCGGCTCCAAAGTGTATTCACATATATAACTGCTGCAACGAGAACTGTAAGAATGGGTACAATCATCCTTTTGCCTATAAAAAAGAGGAATACAAGAATGGTAAAAAAGCAAACCATCCATGCGCCGCGGGAAAAGGTAAATAGGAGTCCTAATCCCATACACAGTGTGAAAAACAAGGCAACTAGCTTCTTCAAAATATCCTTTTCAGCAATAAACATAGAGATGCCAAGAGGGATATTGAGCACCAGGAGGCTGGCTAACGCGTTGGGGCTTCTGACAATGGAGTAAGCTCTTGTCCTAATGGTTTCACCCGCATCAACCCAATTACCTAACATAGGTGCACCCGTTACATATTGGTAAACACCATGTAAGCCAAGCAGACCAATTCCTATAATAAAAAGCCATATCATTCTATAGGCAATTTTTTTAGTATCCACCAATTGTACCACTAGGAAAAACCAAAAAATATACTGCACAACGGCACGATAACCTTCAATGGCAACATCCATTTCTGGTGAATTAATGAAAACCAATAACAAATACACACCAGCAAAGAAATAGATTGGAAAATCTAGAGATGTAAATTGGATTTTTTTGGAACCGAGCACACGTCTCGCAATAATCCACAAAATGATTAAAATAAACAATAATTCATCCCAGACGCTTGCTACAGAAGGCATTACACCTCTGAGTAATACATCCATGTAAATATAAAGAGGAATCAGATAAACGATATTTAACTCGCCAATCATTCGACCCACAAAGCTGTTTTGAATGAGATTCCGTCGACATTTATTGAAAAAACCGATGATCAAACTCGACTCCCACACAGCTCTCAATTTATCGAACAGGAGGTCCAGTTTTTTGCCTAGCCCAATCAAAAGATGATAAATACCCGTATAGATAAATATCTCTTTCTTTTCTTTGTAAACCATATTAATCTGCGGCTTTAAGAAAAAACTCTGTAGAGCAAACCGACAAAATGCTAAGATGAAATTGTAAATTGCGCTCTCATAAATCATATTTTTTAATGGTTTCATACTTTGATCTCCAATTACTTAACTGCTTGAAAATCTGTAACTGTCACAGATAAATCAACTTTTTCAGTGGTTAAAAAGATAATGGCTCCCGTACGAACCTCTTGTTTACCCAGTGTATAGATGGGGTCGTTAAAATCAAGGGTCGCTGATACCTTTACCCTTGCTTTCTTTAGGAAAGGATGTGCTCCGACAATGGTATCCCCATTATTATCCACCAGTGTTATGTCAAAGTCGATGATTTGAACCTCTTCGATTTTGCCATCTAAAAACTTCTTATCTTCAGCAATCACCTCACCCACTTTTAAACCATCAAAAAATTCAGGTCTGTACTCATTGGTTTCAACCCAATAAACGCATTCTACCTGTTTCGTACCGCCACTGAAACTGATGAAATTCCCCCCCGAGACCTTGTTAATGGCTCCTAGGACAACCGCAACAAAAACAAGTGCAATAATAACATCAAATATATGAACTTTGCCAAATATTTTACCTTTTTCATCCATTAATTTCATTTATATCACCCTTATCTTTCGAATTATTCTTCATCAATTATTTTAACGACAATACCAAAAGCAGTCACATCTTCTGTTTTAATCCAATAGCTGCTACCTGCTTTAATTTCTTGTCCACCAAAATCGATATAAGGTCCATATTTATTCGCAAGTGCTTCAATGGTCACAACCAGCCTTTTTGTCGTTGGATCATTCACTTGAATAAGTTGTCCATCTTGTGCTGCAACATCCGCGGTATCTGCCACTAAAACTTCCTTTATATAGCCCTCTTGTAATTGACCTACTGCAACCAATTGATCTCCTACATTAACGGCTTTACAAACGTCAGAATTCACTTTGTAGGCTTCTGCAATAAAGGTGACAGTTTTCTTTCCTGTGAATATTTCTACACCCGCAGTATCATCATTATCCCTATTTAGATACAAATAGCCACCTGCTATAAGGGCTATTACAATTAAAATCACAAGTACATCGATCGCATTAAACTTTCTTTTCATTGATTGACCTCCCTACATTTTCTTGATAAATTTCATTGTACCTAGCTGCCATCGCCACATCTGAAAACTTAGAATAAACAAGATCATGGAGGTTTCCACCTAATTGCTCTCCATAGGGTGCATCTTCAATGAGTTTTATAATCAACTCAGCTAACTGTTCATGGTCGTCATCTTCAAAGAGTAACCCTGTTTTTCCATTTTCAATCAGTTCTGGTGTCCCCCCTACTCGAGAGGCAATAGATGGCTTAGACAAACGTCCTCCCTCAAGTAGCGCGTAGCAAACTGCTTCACTGTGAGAGGTGATGGTATTGATCTGAAGCAATTGATAAAAGGCGCTCATATCTGCAACATAACCTAAAAAATAAACCGTATCTTCAAGTCCGTTATCTTTAACATAGGTTAAGTAACTTTGGGTATATTTGTCATCGCCTACACCTGCAATGACAAACTTAATATCTTTTCTCACCTTTTTAACGCTTAATGCCGCTCTCAGCAGAACATCTACACCTTTTATTGGGTGCAACCGGGAAGCAGTACCTACGTATTTATGGATAGGATGGTAGGGTAATTGATATTTTTGGGCAAAAGCCTCTAAGGTTAAAGTTGACTCCTTCAACTCTAAAGGAATTCCATTATAAGCAACGAAGATTTTACGAGACCTAAAGCCTCTTTTCACCATGTCTGATTTGAATTTCTCCGCCATGGTGATATAGCCATCCATTCTTCTAAGACTGATCCGATTAAGCGTCGTAAAAATAAGCTTTTTGTAAAGACTGTTGTCAAAATCATGGCTATAATCGCTGTGAACCGTCGTCAACATCGGTATTTTTATAAGTCTTTTTAAGAAGGCTCCTACAAAGTTAGCCCGTGCACCATGACAGTTAATCAGATCAAAGTCCTCTTTAGCAATTAACTGAGAAAGCTCTTGTACGACAGATAAATCCCATCTGTTTTTCTGTGTCAACACAAGGACGTCTACACCGCGTTCCCTAGCATAATCTGAGAACTCACCTTCCATAAAGCATACCAATTGAACGGTCATTAATTTATTCAGTTGTTCTAGTAGAGTAATGACGCTGGTTTTGGCACCACCTGTATCTCCTCCACTGATTATGTGTAATACTTTCATACCATTTACCTTCCTAAACAGCGATTAAATATTTCGCTAAGCTGTTTTGTTAAATTAATCCGATCATATTGATTGACAGCATCCCAATTTGTTTGGACATCTAAAGTCCCTGCTTGCCACCTGGTATATATATCAATGAGCGCTTTCTCAATTTTCTCCACATCTTCACTTTCTACCACGTAACCCGTTTTGGTTTCTCTAATCACATCTGCTGCTGCGCCATCTTCAGGTACGAGGGCTAAAATGGTTTTATGCGTGTTGATGTATTCGAATATTTTGCCCGTATAGAAATTTCTAGCACCAACTCCAGATCCGACAATCAGAAGAAGAGCATCTGAATTCATCAAGAATTCAATGCTTTTCTTATGGGGCAAATAGGGTACAAAGGTAATTAATTCATCATTACCTAAATAGCCCTTCAGCTTATTAATGTTATCTTGGGTAAAATTTCCTATAAAATTGACCTTAAGCATGTCCGCAGCGACTTTCCCATCAGCTATCACATTTTTTAAGGCTTGAAGGAAAGGATCTGCTTTTCTTCGACCATACATAGCCCCAGCATAGGTAATGACCATTTTTTCATGGGTTGTGTCATCGATAGTTAATCCTTCAAAATCACTTTGGTCAAATCCATTGGGTATGACATAGGATCGATTTTCTAAATCGTGGGCCCTTTTAAAATTCTCCAGCATCTGTGGCGAGTTTGTAATAAAATAATCACATAAGCCAATCACTTGCTGTTCCATTTTCTTTTCCAAATGCATTCTGAATTTTGAAAAATTCATATCTACAATGTAAAGGTTTTGAGTCCACTCATCTCTAAAATCAACTACCCAAGGTAAATTAGGGAACTTCTTCTTTACATATGCCCCTATCAGATGATCACTATAGGGATAAGAGGTTGTATACAGAACATCCGGTTGATTTTCACGAATATAACGGACAACCTTTTTACGATTCATAAAGTGCCAAAGCCATTGTCCATCAGGTATGAGTAATTTACGCGATATTACTTTGCCTATTAATCGGAATGGTTTTTTTAACGCCTCAAGGTTATAGTCCGTTGATCTGATCACTTCAATGCCTGCTAATTCTTCAAGCATCGTAGCATCCAATAATCCTTCAGATGCTTTCACGGTAAAAACCGTAGGCGTCCAGCCAAATCCACCCAAATACTTGGCAAATTTCGCACTTCTTTGAACACCAGATCCGCCCATAGGTGGAAATTGATACGCAATCATCAAAACTTTTTTTAATTCCATTTGATTTAGATACCTTTCCCTAGCAGGTAATAGTTATAGCCTATTTCATCTAGTTTTTTACTGCTTAAGAAATTCCTTGTATCTAAAATATTAGGAGTTTTCATTTTTCCTAGTAATTCAGAGAAATTGATTTCATCAAATTGTGTATGATTAACGGCTAAAATGAGGATGTCTGCATCTTGTGCAAGCTCTTCAAGGCTGTTCACTGAATGATGAAAATCAGAAACAAAAGGATCAAAGACTTTAACATTTATATCTGCAACTTCTTCTAATAATTCGATTAATTCAACAATTGGACTTTCTCTCATATCATCAATATCTGGCTTATAGGTCACGCCTAATACCCCAATGGTTTTTCCTGACAATTGACCTAATATTTTTTTGGTTTTTTGGAAAACATAAGCCGGCATCAGATCATTTGTTTCTCGAGCAAGGCGAATGATCTTAGCTGTTTCCGGAAATTTTTCAACGATAAACCAAGGATCTACCGCAAGACAATGTCCTCCGACACCTGGCCCTGGCATATGCAAGGTTACTCTTGGGTGTTTATTAGAATACTTAATAACATCCCATGCGTTAATACCAAGTTGCTCGCAAACCATAGCCAATTCATTTGCTAAGGCAATGTTAACATCCCTAAAAGTGTTTTCCATTAACTTACACATTTCTGCAGTTGTTGCATCTGTGATATAAATCTCACCTTTAACAAAGGATTGATAAATCTTTTTAACTTTTTCAGCTGACTTTTGGTTGATACCACCTACGATTCTGTTGTTTTCAACAAGTTCAATAAGAATCTTGCCTGGAATAACCCTTTCAGGTGAATGTGCGACATAAAGATCTTTACGAACATCTAAAGGACTCTTTGAAAGTATGGGCATCATAATATTTTCTACAGTTCCTGGTGGAGATGTAGATTCTAAAATGACCACATTACCGGCTTCCAAGAAGGGCACAATACTTTCAGTGGCAGAAACAACATAGTCCATCATAGCCGTTTTATCCGCATTAATGGGTGTTGGGACAGCTATAATAAATATATCCGCTTTTTCAGGCTTTGTAGTGGCTCTTAATTTATTTTTGCTCACCACTTCTCCTACCAAAGCATCTAAATAAGGTTCTTCAATAATAATTTTACCTTCATTTAAGGCATTCACTACTTTTTCATTGATATCAACGCCAATAACTTCGTGACCATTATTAGCAAACATAGCAGAAGTTGGTAATCCTATATACCCTAATCCTAAAACACAAATTTTACCTTTCATCTTAAGTTCCTCCATACTATCTTTTTTTTATTAATTTTGCAGGTACACCACCTACAATGGTATAAGCTTCAACATCTTTCGTAACAACTGCACCAGCAGATATAATGGCGCCCTTTGCGATTGTTACACCCGGTAATATAATGACCCTTGCACCAATCCAAACATCATCACCGATTGTGACCTTTTGCGGCTCTGTATCCCCTTGGTCAATCATCTGTATTTCTTTTGAAGCGCTCACATGATTTCTTGTATAAATTAAAACATCAGGTCCCATCATAACACATTCCCCGATGATTAACGGCCCTTGAATTCTAGCATTAAGCCCAATACCAGATCTGTTCCCGATTGAAATATCAGCCCCTTTGCCAAAAAAAACACCTTTCTCTACGTTAAACCCAGTACCTGTGTTATGAAAGATTTGTTTACAAAGAAATTGCCTGAATCTTCTAGCCCCAAAGGAAATAGGCGCATCTGATTCTGGCATTTTTTTTGCTATTCCATAATATAGGACCAAAGCCATCTTATTTTTAATACCCATAATACCCCCTAGACCAGCTTTTTGATTTCCTTTAGCTCACCTAATACAAATAGACTCGCAAAATAACCTATCATTGCAAGCACAATCACAATAAATAAGTTGCTCAAATTAATCAGGATAAAACAATCAAATACTAGTACAATTATAGACATAATAGCACTAGATATCAAGATATTCATAATATTTTTTTTGGGAAGCCTAAACTTAATGGCCTTATTCTCTCTCATCCAGGAAACGACATAATATATCATAAAGGAAAGAAGTGTTGAATACGCAGCAAAGATATATCCCATAATCGGTATGAAAATGATGTTCAACACAATATTACTTACTGCCGCAATGCACCCATTAATGAATATCGGAAAAGTATTGGCAGTTAATTCCCATCCTTTATTCGCATACTCTGATAGCCCAAAGAAAAACATGGCAAAGGCAACGATACCAATAACTGGATAACCTTCGAAATAATCTTTGCCTAATGCAATACTTGCCAAAGGTTTGGATAAAAGGGTTAAGCCTAGGGCTGCAGGTAGACCCAACAATATATAATACTTACCACCTGATGTTAGGACCTTTTCCACACCTTGATGGTCTTTTTTATTCAAAGCATCTAACATTTTTGGATAGATGCCTCTACTCAACCCCATCATCAGCGTTGTAAAAGCTGCTGATGAAACGCTATAATTTGAAACATATAACCCAACATCTTTTTCATCATAAAAATATTCAATGATATAACGATCGGACATATTTAATATGGCAAAGGTTAAGCCCATACCAACCAGAGGATATCCAAATAAAAATAGTTTTTTTAGCATGGATAGAGAGTAATCTTTAAGTCGAATCTTTGGTCTATTTTTTGATAGCATCACCGCTACTAGCCCAACACACATATCAATGACACTTTGAGAAATAAAGATGGCAATAATACTATTTCCTAAAAAGCGTGTCATCAAATACGTTAACCCCAATTTTAAAGTTGCTGCTAAGAGGATTAATATGGAGTTGAGTAAGCGTTGATTGGAATAAAGCAAAAAAGCGAGCATAATTTGATTCACACTAAAACTGAGGAAAACAAACCCGATTAGAAACTTAAAGTTGATCGAGGGATTCCCGAGTACACTTGGCCAAATACTATGGGCGGCTATAAATCCTATTAATAATAGAACAACAATCAATAACCAAGTAAAAAACAACGTAGAAAAGAAAGAAGACTTCATCTTCTTATCTTTTTCATAGGTATTTGAGAATCTGACCACTGACTGCACAATCCATCCTAAAGAAATAATAAAGGCAATACTGATTGACGGACTAATAATGGTATACACGCCATATACCTCACGCATAAAAAGTGAGGTATATACTTTGAGGGTGATAATACCAATAATACCTTCTAAAATTTTGATGGGTAAATACCCAATCATCGATTTACTGAGTTTGTTGAGTACTTTGCTTATGAGCATCATTATTCGACCTTCCTAAATAGGACTATTCACCAATTTCAATCTTGGGATACAAATTCTTAATCCCATAATGCATGGTTGATCCATTTATATAAAATTCAAGGAGATTAAAGGAATTGTTCAGATCTACCTTTTGATTATTAGACACATTGTACCATAAACCATTGAGATCGATATACCTAATACCATCTTTGAGATCTGTATTAAATTTATAACCACTGGCATTCAAGTAAAAAATGTTTTTATTCGTCTTTTGTCGATAAGTGTTGAGAATATTATGCAGTAAATCTCCTTCTCTCTGGTCCGAGAAGCTATTCATGACTTGGGGATTGATGTTCCCTACAATAATAATGTTGTTTTGTGCCGTATCTGCTAAGGTACTTGAAATTAATCGCCATTGATTGGCATCTGTCTTAACAATTCCCCCACTATTAGTGCCTAAGGTAATCACCCTTACGCCTGAATAATCATTAATAGAAAATTTATTTTCCCAAACCAAACTGGGCACTGTTACTTTACTCCTTGACACACTGGAATTACCTGCAAACAGAGCTAAATCCGTTTCTTTCATGTTGTCATAAACTTTTTGTAAAACAACATCATCAAGCAATCTATTCCTTGCAGCTGTTGGTCCAAATACAGAAATAACGAAATCATTAACCTGTGGTCCACTAGAGATTAACGGATCTGAAATGATTTTCTCTTCGTCATATTTCAAGGTTGTCGTATTGTAATATTTTGTTTGTGTTAGGAAATCAAAATATATCACGCCGGTTCTTGTTATTTCCGTCGGTGTTGCCGCGGTGTAAACGCGCTCTAGTTGCAGCGGATAAACCGCTTCTGTCGGCACCGATGCTTCTAGATATTTCCAACCTACAAAGTTAACATTCGTTGTAAAGGTAATATTAAAAGCTGCTCCCGTTGCATCTATTAGTTTTCCTCTTACATAAACATTGTTGTTGTCTCCAAAAACATTTAGTCCAAGACTTTGAACCTTATCATGAATCATGACATTTTCAAGCATCGCATAAGTTGCTTGAGTTTGATCTGAAACGGGATACTGATAGTGTATTTTCAATGCTTTTTGTCCATCTAGCACTTGATCACTAGAAGTACTGGCTATTCCACTCACTGTTTCTGGGAAATTAAGGGTAGAAATGGCGACATCTTCAAAGGAGGTTACGCTGGTTTTATCTCCTCCAACAATGACATAGGCACTGATTTCTCTTCCGCTTACCTGAGCAACAATCTTAGTCACGCCGGTTTGCGCTTTAGGAATGAACACACCCTCTACAAAGCTACCAACACTAGGATCCGCAACTTTCCAGGTAACCGTTCCAGGATTAATAGCTGTTTTAAAGCCTGTAGCATCTGTACCTTTCAAGGTGAATTGTCCGCTTTTTCCTGTTGAAATTTGCAGGGCTTTAGGTTGAATTTCTAAGTCAATGAAGGTATCCACACAACTGACATTTACAGTGGCAGTGATCCCATTATATTGACACTCTACTTTCCCTTCATCTGCAGAGATAGGTGTAAAGACCTGATTTGTCCACTTACCTGTTATGCCTTTATTCACAAGAACCAAATCACTTGGATTAATGGCAATAGGATTGTAATACTCATCATAACCCACTATTTTAAAGGATATGGGCATGTTTAACGCAACTTTGTTGGCACTTGGCTTAATTTCTAGGGTTTTCAAACTGCCTTGAGGTGCTGTAGAAACAATGCCAAGACCATTAATCAGCTTACGCTGAGAACCATCTGAAGGGGTATTCATAATGGTGTTTTTTGTTTCCCCTTGAACTCTTGCTACCATTTCACTTGAACCACCACCGTCTAAATGCATAGCTTCAGACACGCTATATTCTAAGAGATAAGTTCCCAACTCATCGTTATTTGCACCGATACTTTCGCCGCGGCCATCTACCACCATTAAAATCAAATACTTACCATTTGAGGTAAGACCAACAGCCGTTCTAGGATGTCTTTTGCCCGGTTGTATAACCATATTATTAGGAGCAACCCTTTGTCCATCCTTTAAAATCTTACCGCCACCGCTGATTCCAAACTTAATATCCTCACGTAACAAGGTATTATTCACCGTTAGATAAGCATATTTTTCAACAGCGAAGCTTGGCAAATGATAGGATGCAACACTTTCATTAATGGTAATGATAAAACCATTTTCTGGTATATCTACAGATCTCTCAGGCGGTGCAACATCGATGATGGCAGAATCACTGACAACAATCTTGTATAATCTTGCCTTAGTATCCAATACTTGAGAATTTTGATAGGCTACTCTATTAAACACTGATGCGCCACTTAAATCAGAAATCGTATTAATACCTGTGATATAAAGCTGGCGCCCATCTTCATTGGTAATCATTAAGCTTGGACTTAAAAAATCAATCAAAAAGCCATCGAGTTCTGTTTCTATTAAGGCCGTTCCGCCTGAATTATGTTTGATGGAAGAATAGGTATCATCATCGTATTCTACACCAATGATATCCGTGGTACTTTTAGACATGTCAAAGAAGGAAGCATTAACCCCTCCAATTACCCTTCCCTTACCATCCGCCAAACTGGTTAAGGTCTCACGAAGTCCCCAAGTATTGACGGATCTTAAGACATCGAGTTCCAAATGTGGATTCGATAAATCCATTTTGAGTACATGAATATCTACCCATCCTTCTGCCGTTAGTTTAGATTTTTGTTCATACGTAAGGCCATCTGAAAGTATTTGAGAGCTTAATGTCTCATATACAACATCTTGGGCTGTTAAGGTTTTAGCTGAAACGTTCATGGGGTTAAATAGCAGCATTGCGGATAGGCTGACACCTGCGAGGCATTTATAATTAATCTTCATATGATATTCTCCAATGTTTATGATGTTACTTGTGGTTACTTTTAATCTCACCACAGTATAACAAAAAAAATGGCAGACTTCAATTTTTTAACAGAAACTTAATAGGTTTGTCATTTTTAATTAAAAAATACCTTCTTAATCATACTATGATTAGAAGGTATTCGTCCCTATTCTAGCGCTTTGAGAGCTTTAAGTACTTCATTAGACCTTGCAACACATTAAAGATGATATAGGCAACAATAGAAGCTGCTACTGCCTTAATGACATTAAATGGTAACAAACCATCTCTTATAAATTCAAATTTCTGTACAGGATCAACGATGCCCCATAAGGGTAGAAAAATCAAATAATTAGAAATCAACGCGATAACAACCATGGATAAGGAGCCTAAGATCATCCCAAAAATCAAACCTTTTTGATTATTTATCTTTCTGTAAACCACAGCTGCAGGCACAACGAAGGCCACACCCACAATAAAATTCGCTATTTCTCCTACGCCACCTGTTGAGCTTCTCAACATAAAATGCAAAATATTTTTAATCAATTCAATAAACAGTGCTGCTAATGGTCCAAAAGCAACGCCACCAAACAAAGCAATTGCATCGCTTAAGTCCAATTTAAGAAAGTTGAAAGGTGGTGGTAAAATAGGCATTTCAATCAGCATAATTAGAAAAGATATCGCAGATAAAATCCCCACTCTTGATAAGTACGTGATGTCCATTTTCGATTTTGTTACATGTGTCATAATTGTTCTCCTTTAATTTTTATTAAAGGAAATTCACCGTTGTTATCCTGCCTATTAAAGAACAAAATAAAAACCCCGAAAAGAATTCCGGGGTGATTTTCTGACTTTTTCTATGCAAAACAAGCATATGTTCTTCTCACATCCAGACTTTACTGTCGGTCTTGGAATTACACCAAGTCAACCCGAAGGTTCGCGGACTATCACCGCCGGTCGGGAATTTCACCCTGCCCCGAAGAATTTCCTTATTCAATTATACATCCTATTGTAGGGGTTTAGCAGACTTTTGTCAACCCTCTTTTACCACTTCAAGCAAGTAATTGATCAATGTCATCGCCGTTAATGGATTCTCTTAGGAGTAATAATTGAGTGATCTCTTCTAGTGCCTCTCTATTTTCTAGCATTAGATTTCTAGTTTCTTCGTATAGGGCTTTCATTTTCTCTCTACATAATTCATATATTTGAGGGTCTAAAGCGTTTGAGATTTCTAGACTAAATAAACCATGGGCTTCATCCATACCAAATTTGTTAAAATAGCCGTACAGTTCTTCTGATGCTACTTTAATATCATTCATGGCTCCAGTCGTTACTTCATCTTCTCCAAACGCAATAACTTCAGCTACTCTACCACCGAGCAACACCTTTATGTTTGCTAAAATCTCAAGCTTTTTCTTATACATTTTATCTTTAGGAATGTTGTAGTTGTATCCTGCTACCCCTTTGGTCGTAGGGATAATGGTCACTTTAGCTACCTGCATTTCAGGAAGCAACAATCGAGACATCAGCGCATGGCCCGCTTCATGATAGGCTGTAATTTCCCTTTCTTCTTTGCTAACCAAAAGTTGCCCATTCTTTTTCTCCATACCTGCCACGACGGTATAAAAAGCATTGTCTAAATGGTCATTACTAATGGCGCTAAATCCTCCATTAGCCGCTAAGATTGCAGATTCATTCACCAAATGTTCCAACATCGCCCCACTAAACATGACGGTATTTTTTGCCATTTGATGGACATCTACATCCTCAGAAATTGGTTTTTCCTTAAGATAAAGGGCCAATATTTCACCTCTTGCCTTTTGATCTGGTAAGGCCACTTCTATTTGTCGATCGAAACGACCTGGGCGTAACAAAGCAGCGTCAAGGGTATCTGCTCGATTAGTAGCTCCTATGACAACAACGCCTTGAGAACTATGAAAGCCTGACATTTCAGTTAATAAGGCATTTAAAGTTTGCTCTCTTTCATCATTCGCTCCACTGGTTTTACCCGCCCTGCTTTTACCCAGAGCATCAATTTCATCAATAAAGATCACTGCCTTCTCGCTCTTTCTAGCACTCTTAAACAGTTGTCTAATGCGATTAGCACCAACACCCACATACATTTGAACGAAATCAGAACCACTCATGGCATAAAATGGCACGCCAGCTTCTCCTGCAATCGCTTGGGCCAAAAGGGTTTTACCCGTTCCTGGTAGGCCGTATAATAAAATACCTCTTGGCATTTTTGCGCCGATTTCTTGGTACTTTTCAGGTTTTTGTATAAAATCAATGATGTCCTTCACCATTTCTTTTGCTTCATAATTTCCAGCTACATTTTCGAATTTGACAACTTTTTGAGTGATATCCTTTCCCTTATTAACATCTCGAATCAACTGTTTGTTTTCATTATTCCCTTTTCGTGAATAGATGACAAATCCAAAAACAACACACAAGATGACAATAGAAGATAGCATCCCCGAAGGATCTGTTACGGACTTTGTCGACACTTCGATCCCCTGTAAAAGCAAGAACTCTTTTAAATCTGATTTTAAGGGGTTAGGTACGCTGTAAACAGATTGGTTATCTAGGGTGATGATTAAGAGCTCATCATTTTTTATATTGACCCTCTCAACTTGCTCTTCCTTTACTTTCTCCATAAAAGTGGTATAACTCATCTCTTGGTTCTTTTCCTGTAATAATACGCGAATACCAACAATTAAAATCACAGTTACGAGTAAAGCACTTCCCATCCATATGATCTTCTTTTTCATTCTCGTACCCCCTATTTTGTCTCTCCATTGCTCGAAGTTCATTATACGCTGAACTCAAGACAGAAACCATAGTGGATTGTTTCCAAGTAAAAAAGGCCCTTATTAGGACCTTCTTATAAGTAACTTTCAAACCTGCACTTCTAATGAATGGGTGTGTCATCTTGATCTCTATTGGCATTGTTTTTGGATTTTTCAGTTCT
>CAZJIO010000055.1:17449-25259 GCA_964546035.1 uncultured Eubacteriales bacterium
GTTCTGCACTGCCAGTGGTAACCGTATTTTCTTTTTCTGTTTTAGCCGTATTTTTTTTATCTTTTGCCATTTATAAATAACCTCCTTTATCATCGTATAATCTTATAGGGCTTTTATCTTTTTTTATACCACACTATTATTCCTTATCCTTTCATATAATATTCATGTTTATTCTAATATTAATCGAATATACCTTACTTTCTATCTAGAATCGTGTTATAATTTAGCCATCACACAAAAGAGTAGGTGGCCGCCTTTGGCTCAAAGCAACTTAAAAAGAATCGCAATCGAACAATTAGTTCCTGGCATGCATTTAGGAGCAGATGTAATCAGTTCTGCTGGCCTCATATTAATTCCTAAAAATACTGAAATAAACGATAAACATATTTTCCGATTGAAAATTTATCAAGTAATGAGTGTTGTCATTATCGAATACGCACACGTTCCATTAAACTTATCCACCTCAGAGCCCGATATTATGGTTGAAGAGATCATAGCCCCTATAATCGATGAAAAAGAACAAGCCTTCTCAGAATTTAAAGATGCCTACTTCGATAAGCAAGCAGAAGTTCATGATAAGCTTAATGCCCTGAGTAACGGCGAGCCCGTCCAATTAGAGGAATTGCTAGAAATGAGCTGTTCCTTGTTATCCTCTCTAACAACTAAAAGTGAGCTTTTTAGTTATCTCTACCATCTCAGAGCGGTCGATGATTATACATATACGCACTCCATCAACGTTTCTTTATTGTGCAATATCTTTGGGCATTGGCTTAAGCTCACTGAGGAAGAAATTAATCATCTAACAATTGCAGGTTTGCTTCATGATTTGGGTAAAATACAAGTTGATCAAAATGTTCTTAACAAACCTGGAAAATTAACTTTTTCAGAGTTTGAGCACGTTAAAAAGCATTCTAGGTTAGGGTATAATCTGATTCAAAGCCAAGATATCCCCAATGATATTAAATTCGGCATACTTATGCACCATGAACGTATGGATGGTTCCGGTTATCCCCTCCATTTAAAAGAGGACGATATCCATTATTTTGCAAAAATAATCGCAATTGTAGACATTTACGATGCCATGACCTCTGAAAGATCCTACCATAAGAAGTTCTCTCCTTTCCGGGTGATTCAAATATTTGAGCAAGAATCCTTTGGAGCTCTAGACCTCAAATATCTCTTTGTTTTCTTAGAAAACATAGCCCATAATTACCTGGGGCAAGAAGTAAAGTTATCCACGGGTCAAAGGGGCAAGGTTGTTTTTATCCACAGTACTTCACCTTCTAGACCCATCGTACAAGTTAATGGAGAAATGCTTGACTTATTATCTAACCCCTCCATAACCATTGACGAAATCCTATAAAATCTTAAGTTGATTTTGAAACAATAATCATTTATAATAAAAATGTGGTAAGAAATATTGTTCTCCCCTTCAAATACGAACAATACAGATGACCACAAAGGTTAACCCCTTATATTATTTATACTCCCCAAATAAAATAACCACACTCCGGTGTGGTTATTTTTCATTCTATTTACTTTCCCAATCTCTAGCCCTTGTAACGGCTTTCTGCCATTTTGTATAGCGTTCCTGGCTCAGCTTTTTGTCCATCTTGGGTTCAAAACTTAGGTCCTTTCGCCACCCAGAGGAAATTTCTTCCCTACTCTTCCAGAAGCCTACCCCAAGCCCTGCTAGATAAGCTGCGCCTAATGCTGTGGTTTCAATAATCGAAGGTCTTTCGACCACTACTCCTAAAAGATCTGCTTGAAATTGCATAAGGAAGTTATTGGCACTCGCCCCTCCATCTACCTTGAGTTGCTGCAAAGGAATTCCTGATTCTTCCACCATAGCGTCAATAACATCTTTGGATTGATATGCAATGGCTTCAAGGGTTGCCCTCACAATGTGATTGCGATTGACCCCTCTTGTCAGTCCGACAATTGCACCTCTTGCATACATATCCCAGTAGGGTGCGCCCAATCCCGAAAAAGCAGGCACAAAATAAACACCATTAGAGTCTTCGACTCTCTGAGCCAGTTCTTCACTCTCACTGGCTGAATCAATTAATTTCATTTCATCTCGCAACCATTGAATCGCTGCCCCAGCAATAAAAATACTGCCCTCTAAGGCGTATTCCACAGTGGCGTTAATGCCCCAAGCAATGGTGGTTAAAAGACCCTTTTCAGAATGAATAGGTTGACGCCCCGTATGCATCAGTATAAAGCTCCCCGTACCATAGGTATTTTTAACCATGCCAGGGACATAGCACGCTTGGCCAAATAAAGCCGCCTGTTGATCCCCTGCCGCTCCACTAATTGGTATTTTTGAGCCTCCTAGTATTTCTTCATGGGTATAATCATAAATAAAACTAGATGGTTTCACCTCTGGCATCATTTCTATCGGGATATCAAGGGCACTGAGAATCTTTTGATCCCATTGCAGCTCATGTATGTTATAGAGCATGGTTCGAGAAGCATTGCTATACTCTGTGACATGGGTCCTTCCTTTTGTCAAATTCCAGATCAACCAACTGTCCATCGTACCAAAAAGAAGTTCTCCTTTTTTGGCACGTTCTCTCGATTCGGTACATGATCTAAAATCCACTTGATCTTCGTTCCACTAAAATAAGCATCGATCACAAGACCTGTTGCACCTTTAATGTAGGCTTCTAGACCCTTCAATTTAAGTGCTTCACAAATCTCGGCAGTTTGTCTAGACTGCCACACAATAGCATTGTAAATGGGCTTTCCTGTAATTTTATCCCAAATCACGGTAGTCTCTCTTTGATTGGTAATACCGATGGCTGCAATCTCATGGACGGATAGTCCACAGGTTTCTATTACCTCATGCATCACACCACTCTGGATACCCCAAATCTCCATGGCATCATGTTCTACCCAACCTGGTTTAGGATAAATTTGTCTAAACTCCTTTTGTGCCTTTCCAATAATCTGACTGTTTTGATCAAATAAAATGGCACGACAACTGGTCGTTCCTTGATCTAAGGCCAGTATATATTTTTTCTCCATATCCTACCTCCCCGTTTTATTTTATTATATGATTATGATGTCAAAAGCATATAGTTGTTCTTTTTGCCAGAATATAGAGTGTATGAACGCTTTAATCATACACTCTATATTCTGGCAAATTTAGAACAACTTGCTTTTGACGTTATAATCATTATAACACCGACTTAGAGTAAAGTTGGGATACATTTTTGAATTCTTTATAGTGACTTTATGAATGGCTTCTGTTAAAATAGGTTCATATAATTGTATTATATACATTAGAATGCATAAGTTATAAAATGAATAAAAGGTGGTATTTTCATGACAATTGGAGAAAAATCCTTAGAAATGCACGAAATTTGGAAAGGCAAATTAGAAATCACAGCAAAAGCAAAGGTCAATAACAAAGAAGATCTATCCATTGCATACACACCCGGTGTTGCTGAACCCTGCAAAAAAATCTTCGAAAACAAAGAAGATGTTTATAAATATACCATGAAGGGCAATACCGTTGCCGTCATCACAGATGGCACTGCTGTTCTGGGTTTAGGAGACATAGGTCCTGAAGCCGCACTACCTGTTATGGAGGGAAAGGCCGTTCTATTTAAGGAATTTGCTGGTGTTAATGCCATTCCCCTTTGCCTAGACACCAAGGATGTAGATGAACTAGTAAAAACCATCACTTACTTAGCCCCCGTATTTGGCGGCATCAATCTAGAAGACATTGCTGCCCCAAGATGTTTTGAAATTGAAGAACGTTTAAAAGCCATTCTTAACATACCTGTTTTTCATGACGATCAACATGGAACGGCTATTGTCGTTCTAGCAGGGATCATTAATGCTTTGAAATTTGTTAACAAAACCCCTTCTGACTGTACCGTCGTTATTAATGGTGCAGGTTCTGCTGGAACAGCCATTTGCAAACTACTCCTTCAAAAAAACTTCAACAATATTCTGATGTGCGATAAACAAGGCATTCTTTATCGTGGCGCTGATTGGCTCAATTGGGCACAAAAGGAAATGGCTGAAAAGACGAATAAAGACAACAAAACGGGTACTCTGTCCGACGCCCTAATTGGCGCAGATATCTTTATTGGTGTCTCTGCTCCTAACATCGTCACAGAAGAAATGATTCATGTCATGAACAAAGACTCTATTGTCTTCGCTATGGCCAATCCTGTACCAGAAATCATGCCAGACTTAGCAAAAAAAGCAGGTGCAAGAATCGTTGGAACAGGTCGCTCCGATTTTCCTAACCAAGTCAACAATGTCTTAGCCTTTCCAGGCATCTTCAAAGGCGCACTTGAAGGCAGAGCCACTCAAATTACAGAAGCCATGAAACTTGCTGTGGCCGAAGCACTAGCAGCTCTCGTTCCTGACTCTGAAATTAATGAGGAAAACATACTGCCAAAACCTTTTGACCCTGGCGTTGCTGATACTGTAGCCGCAGCTGTAAAGTCTTGTATTGTCCATTAAAAATCTTACCAGTTTATTTTTTTACTCCTGGCATATATTATAGTATACCCATTAAAGGAGTATCTCTCATATGCCAGAAATCATCAGCGAAGAAGCACTCATAATAGAATTGAATCATTTTAGATCTATTTTATCCGATTACGATTTTACTGAAATCTCTAATGTCATCTTTTTCGATGTGGAATCACTGAATTGCTATTTAAAGATGTACATGGATAATCCCTTTGAACGACAATATAAAGAATTAGAAATTATACTCGATAGAATATCTGCCTATTTACCTTCAACTCTTTCAAATGATACGATGGATATCCTCTCAGATATCTTAGATGACAGCTATTGCAATATGGACTTACTTAGAAATCATTTGCTGTTTAATGTCAAGCTCGATTTTATCGAACGGGTTAAGGACATTAAAACAGAAGAAGAATGGCAAGGACTTCTTGCTGCTTGTAATCAGTTGCGCTTAGAGCAATTGACCAAATTAGAATACGAGGTAAAAGTATGAATGTATGGGATGAAAAACCCTACTATTCCCTAACAACTTATTATAAAAGCCTCTTCGGAGAAAAAATCTACAAAATAGCCTTGAATGCTGGTCTTAGCTGTCCTAATCGTGATGGTAAGCTTGGTACCCGAGGTTGTTTATTTTGTAGCGAAGGCGGTTCTGGCGATTTTGCTGCCTCTAAAGATCTTGGTATATACGAACAAATAGAAGAAGGCAAAAATCGGCTATCTCATAAAAATAAGGGCACCCATTTTGTTGCTTACTTCCAAGCCTTCACTAATACTTATGGAGATTTGGATTACCTAAGAAAGATTTATCTTGAAGCCTGTAATCATCCTGATATAGTAGGCATTTCTATTGCAACGCGACCGGATTGTCTGGGTGATGAAGTCTTAGCACTCCTTGTTGAAATCAGTAAAGTTAAAAAACTTTGGGTAGAGTTAGGTCTCCAAACCATCCACGAGAAAACAGCTCAGCTCATTAGGCGCGGTTATGAACGGTCATGTTATGATGAGGCTGTTAAAAATCTGAGTCAGCTGGGCATTGAAACCATTGTACACCTCATTATTGGATTACCCTTCGAGACCAGAGAGGACCTTCTAGAGACCATTGATTATGTTGCCATTCAACCTATTGGGGGAATCAAACTGCAACTTTTACATGTTCTTGAGGGTACAGATCTGGCTCAGCTCTATAAGGATTCGCACTTTCCAGTACTCACTTTAGAAGCCTATGCCGATTTGATTGTTGATTGTATTGAGCGTCTACCCCAGAAAATGGTTATTCACAGAATTACAGGAGATGGCCCGAAAGAATTATTAATTGCTCCAAAATGGAGTGAAAATAAAAAACATGTTCTCAACACCTTACATAAAAGGTTCACCGAGCGCTCTACCTTTCAAGGGAAACTTCATCAAAGCTCTTAATACTTGTGTATTTACTCTACATAGGCTAAAATAAGAGTTAGAAATGTTTCTTTTTTTCATAGGAGGAATTAAATGAATGCTACCAATCAAGAGCTGAGTCTCAACAAACTGATTATTCTTTACATGCTCAATAGACTTAATATGCCCCTATCCAATTCAAAAATCTCTGAATTCATATTAAATAATGGCTATACCAATTATTTTTCTCTTCAGGAATACTTAAATCAAATGATTGAAACAGATTTGCTTAAGACGACTAATCAGTCCAATGCAACCCATTACAATATTACTGAAAGCGGAAAAACGACTTTGGAGTTTTTTGAGAACCGAATTCCCGAGAGTACAAAAACAGAAATCATCCAATATTTGAATGATAATAAGTTAGAGATTAAAGATACCTTTGAAATCTCAGCAGATTATGAGCCAGGTATGAATGATGAGTTTTTGGTCCATTGTGTTGCAAAAGAAAAAAAAGCCATCATTATGGAATTAAAAGTAACGGTCTACGAAAAAGATTATGCCATAAAGATTTGTGAAAATTGGAAAGAGAATAATCACCAAATCTATAAAAATTTACTAAGCGATTTAATCAAATAAAAAAGTGGCCACATTTTTCAATGTGGCCATAATGAGGAATAATACTATCAACTGAAACTATATAAACTATTTTCATAGGTTATACCGCTCTTATGTACTTTTCTATCTCTTTTTTCTATCTCTTTTACTTTTCTATTGCTTATCTGATATGAACCCCTTTAACTTCGAAGTCTGCATAACTGCTTTCTAAACCATGTTCTTCTAAGTCAAGTCCAACCATTTCTTCTTTTTCACTAACTCTTAATCCAAGAGTCTTATCAATAACTGTAAAGACGATGAATGCAGCAAGACCAACAAAAACTGTAACTGCTAATACACCAACTGCTTGAATAGCTAATTGTCCAAAACCATTTCCGTAGAATAAACCAGTACTTGTTGAGAATAAACCAACACATAATGTACCTACGGCACCGTTGATACCATGAACACCTATTGCACCAACTGGATCATCTATTTTTAATACTTTATCAACAAACTCTACACCCACTACAATCACAATACCAGCGATTAAACCAATCATTGCAGCTCCGAAAGGATTTACTGCTGCACAACCTGCGGTTATAGCAACTAATCCTGCTAATGCACCATTAAGTGTCATTGAAACGTCTGGTTTTTTATAACGAATCCATGTAAAGATCATGGTTACTGTTGCTGCAACTGCTGCAGCTAAGTTTGTCGTAACGAATATTTTACCAATAGCAAAGGCATCGTCTGCTGAAGATGCAGCTAATTGAGAACCACCATTGAATCCAAACCATCCGAACCAAAGAATGAATACCCCTAAAGCACCAAGTGTAATACTATGACCAGGAATCGCATTTGGTTTTCCATCTTTGCTATACTTACCAATTCTTGGGCCGAGGATTGCTGCGCCAACAAATGCACAAGTACCACCGACGAAATGAACAACTGTTGAACCTGCAAAGTCTACAAAACCTGTTGCTCCACCAATTGATAAGCTACTTAACCAACCGCCGCCCCATATCCAATGCCCTACTACTGGGTATATAAACACGGATATACAGAACGTATAAGCTAAATAAGAGATAAACTTTGTTCTTTCTGCCATTGCACCAGATACAATTGTTGCAGCAGTTGCACAGAAAACTGTTTGGAAGATGAGTGATGTAAAGTCACCTTCAAAGAAAAACATTGGCTTTCCGATGAAACCAAGTAAAGCATTGTCACCAAACATCAAACCATATCCAATTGCCCAGAACATAATAGATCCGATACAAAAGTCCATTAAGTTTTTCATGATGATGTTACCAGCATTTTTAGCTCTTGTAAAACC
>CAZJIO010000056.1:0-9245 GCA_964546035.1 uncultured Eubacteriales bacterium
AGTTCTAATAATAGCTTGCCGTTGAGCGTAATCTATTTCTTTCCACCTGTGTTTTTTAAGGCAAAAGAACACGAAGAAATGATGTTAAAAAGAGGCATTGAAATACCGAGACATTAGGTAAAGCGCCCATAAAGTTATTTGAAGTTTTTAATAGAGAGGTCTAAGTTAACTAAGTATTCTTGGCGCTCAAACTTATTTAAAATTTCATCTTCTACATGCTCTTTTTCATCGCTAAGTTCTTGTAATCTAACAAAGTCTGTTGCATAGGTTACAAGGGCTTTTTCTATTGTAGACAATTTTCCTTCAAGAGCTTCAATATCAGCATCTATTTTATCAAATTCCATCTTCTCTTGAAAAGTCATTTTAGGCTTCTTAGGACGAACTGCAGCTTCAGAGACGGGTTTATCGACATTTTTTTTAGTCGGAGCAATTGAAATGTCTTCAGGCTGTTCAAGATAATCAGAGTAGTTACCGGCATATTCCCTAATTTTTCCGCCGCCTTCAAAGTCAAAGATCTTTTTTGAAGTTCTATCAAGAAAATAACGATCATGGGAAACTGTGATGATGGCACCCATAAAGTCATCCATATAGCTTTCAAGAACCTTTAAGGTATCAATGTCTAGATCATTCGTAGGTTCATCTAATATCAGAATATTTGGTTCGTTAATGAGAATCTTAAGCAAATAAAGACGTCTGCGTTCACCACCAGAAAGGCGTGCAATAGGTGTCCACTGCATATCTTTAGAAAATAAAAAAGTTTCCATTAACGCAGAAGCACTGATGCGAAGACCCTCTGCTGTTGTGATAAATTCTGCGGTTTCTTTAATGTAGTCAATCGCCCTCAAATGAGTAGGCATGTCCTCGGATTCCTGGGAAAAATAGCCCAGTTTGACAGTAGTGCCTCTTTCGACGGTGCCTTCATCTGGCTCGAGCTGATCCATAATAATATTTAAAAGGGTTGATTTACCAACACCATTATTGCCAATGATGCCAATCCGATCGTCTCGTAACACCACATAATCAAAGTTTGAAATCAATGGCACCTCTGTAAATCGCTTGGATATGCCTTTGATCTCAATAATCTTATTACCTAATCTTGAATGCGCAACAGATATATTGATTTTATCTTCATCTACTTGTGCACCTGAGTTTTCAATCACTTCAAAACGTTGAATTCTCGCTTTTTGTTTAGTGGTTCTCGCCCGTGCGCCGCGTCGCATCCATTCCAATTCGTTTCGATATAGATTTAAGCGTTTACGCTCTAGTGCCGTCTCAAGACTCTGTCTCTCCATTTTTTTTTCTACAAAGAGAGAGTAATTTCCTGCATAAGAATAAAGGGTGCCGTGATCGAGTTCAAAGGTTCTATTTACCACACGATCTAAAAAATAGCGATCATGTGTGATCATAATTAAGGCGCCTTTTCTGTTTTCTAAGTAATTTTCTAGCCAATCTATGGTGTTGTTATCCATATGATTGGTGGGCTCATCTAAAATGAGTAAATCACAGGGGGTCATTAAGGCGCCTGCTAGTGCAACCCTTTTCTTCTGACCACCAGATAATTCGCCTAATTTTTGTTCGAAATTGGGTATGCCAAGTTTGGTCAGAATGATTTTGACTTGGCTCTCTAAATCCCATAAATCTTTGGCTTTCATTTCATTGGTTAGGTGCATCAGTTCTGCCTGGAGCTTTTCATCACCGGGATGTTGATCCATGGCTTCTAATGTGCTCTCATATTGGCGTATCAGTTTCATAGCTTCTGAATTACCTTTGAAAACCTGCTCATAAACAGTAGCCTCTTGGTCGAAATCAGGATTTTGTGATAAATACTCAATTGTTAATCCTTTAGAATAGCTGATGTTGCCAGAATCACAGTTTTCAAAACCGGCAATGATTTTGAGCAGTGTAGATTTACCTGTGCCATTTACACCAATAAGACCTATTTTATCACCGTCATTAACGGTTATTGTTAAATTTTCAAGGAGCACGCGCTCGCCATAGCTTTTGCTGATATTTTCAAGGGAAAGAAGGGTCATTTTAGGTCATCCTTTTTTAAACAATAATTGTCATTGCAGTCTATAGTGTAGCATAAATTTATGATCACATCTAGCTAAATGACGTAACATAAGATAAAATAGGTTTAAAAGACAAAAGGAGCCACCCCATGGCAAGTGTAGCCTTTACGAAGGAACAAGAAAAAGTCATCCATACCCGACATAGAAATTTATTGGTGTCTGCAGCAGCTGGATCTGGAAAAACAGCTGTGCTTGTGGAGCGTATTGTGGAAATTGTGACAGATCCAGAGCATCCATTGGATATTGATCGACTCTTAGTCGTCACTTTTACAAATGCTGCAGCTGCTGAAATGAGGGAGCGTATTGGTGATGCCTTTGAAAAAAAGTTAGACAAAGAACCGCATAACAAACATTTACATAGACAGTTGGTGCTCCTTTCAAATGCCAACATTATGACCATTCACGCCTTTTGCTTAAAGGTTATTAGAAATCACTTTAATACCATTAACTTAGATCCAAGTTTTCGAATTGGCGATGAAAATGAATTGCTCCTTTTAAAAGGAGATGTGATTAAAGAGCTTCTTGAAGAAAAATATGAAGAAGCCGACGCGGATTTTTTACAGTTTATAGAGAGCTATGCAGGTTCTAAAAGCGATGACGCCATTGAAGAACTCCTTCTAACGGCCCATCGTTTTGCCTGGAGTAATCCGTGGCCGAAGCAGTGGCTTAATCAACATACCGAAAATTTGAATATCACCACACAAGAACAATTGTTTCAAACGGCGTATTATAAAAACCTGCTGAGATTAACAGAAGAAGGACTCATATCGGCGGAACAACTTTTGGGCAAAGCTAAGGCAATTGCTATGGAGGATGGAGGTCCTATCCATTACCTAGAGGCAATTAACCTCTATATAGAAGGGATACAACACGTTCAGGAAGCTTTCGTTCACGGTTATGAGAGCATTCAAGAGGCCCTTAAAGCCATTGATGGTATTAAGCTCAGTCAAAAGCGCACCGGGTTTGATCAAGAGCTTAAAGAGCAGGCAAAGCGTTTTATCGATTTGGCAAAAGAAGAGCTGTCAACACTTAAGGTGACTTATTTTGCCAATGTAATATCAGATCTTATTTCTGATATTAAAGGGACTTATGTGGTCATCAAGGTGCTTACTGAATTGACCATGACCTTTTCAGAGCGGTATCAAAAACTAAAAGAAGAAAAAAATCTCATTGATTTCACAGATATCGAGCATTTTGCTTTGAATATTCTTGTTAAACAAGAAGAAGGCGTAGACCATGCTACTGAGGTGGCGGTAAGCTTTCAAGCCGAGTTTGAAGAAATACTCATGGATGAATATCAGGACAGTAATTTGGTCCAAGAGACCATTTTAAAAGCGGTTTCAAGAGAAGAACAGGGCACTCCGAATATGTTTATGGTTGGTGATGTAAAACAGAGTATTTATAAGTTTCGATTGGCTAAGCCGGAACTATTTATGGATAAGTATAGCAGCTATTCAGATGAAGAAAGCTTATTTCAAAGAATCAATCTTCATAAAAACTTTAGAAGCCGTGCTCAAATCATCGACCTCATTAATTTTTTCTTTAAACAAGTCATGTCCCAGGATCTTGGAGATGTGACTTATGATGACACAGCAGCCCTTAATTTGGGTGCTCAATACGAAGATGTTGAAGGCAGTAATCATGATACGGAAATCTTATTGTTACATGAATCCCAAGATGACGATGAACAAGACCTTACTCAAAGACAGTTAGAGGCACAGGCAATTGCAAAACGCATACATCAATTGGTTCATGGAGCAGGTGAAACCCAAGTATTTGATCGAAAGAAAAATCTTTATCGACCCGTTGAATATCGGGATATTGTCATACTACTGCGGACTTTGTCAGGTTGGACAGATCCCATTTTAGAAGCCTTAACCCAATATCATATACCTGCTTTCTCAAGTACAACTACAGGCTATTTTGAAACCATTGAAATTAGAACGATGATGGCGATGCTCAAGATCATTGATAATCCAAGACAGGACATTCCTTTAGTGGCTATTCTCAGATCGTCTATGGTGGGATTAAAGGGAGAAGAACTGGTTCGCATTAGAAAAGCCTTTGAAGAAGGGGAGATGTATGATGCCTTAATCACTTATCAGAAAGGGAGCTTGCCTGAGGATCATCTGGGCCAAAAATTGACAGTGTTTTTAGAAAATTTACAGCATTTCAGGGATGTTTCCAAGGTTTTGCCCATGGATGAATTGCTTTACCAAATATTTGAAAGAACCCATTATGACAAGTACTGTGTCATGATGCCCAATGGTTTGCAACGAAAAGCCAATTTAGAGCTGTTTGTCGATAAGGCAGCGGCCTATGAAAAATCCAGTTATCGTGGTGTGTTTAATTTTATCAGATACGTAGAAAATATAGAAAAATATGCCATTGAAACGGGTGAAGCAACAATCTTTTCAGAAAGTGACAATCTGGTAAAAGTCATGAGCATTCACAAAAGTAAAGGGTTAGAATTTCCGGTTGTCTTTATTGCGGCACTTGGCAAGATGTTTAATAAACAGGATTTAAGACAAACCATTGTTTTTCATCAGGATTTGGGTATAGGTTCAGATTATGTACAGGTACAAGAACGTTATAGAGTTTCTACACTCCCTAAAAACATGATAAAAGCTCAGTTGAGTAAAGAGCTTTTGTCTGAAGAATTGCGTATCTTATATGTGGCTTTGACAAGAGCTAAAGAAAAGCTTATTTTAACAGGATCAGTCAAGGATTTAGAAAAGAAGCTGCTAAAATGGAGCGAAGGTCTATATGAATCCAAAGAAAAACTGAGTACCTATCTTCTAACCAATGTCAATTGTTATCTGGATTGGCTTATGACTGCCTTTATGAGACATCCAGATGGCAGGTCTCTAAGAGAACACATCCATACAGAAATGAATATCCCTATGGCTTTTACACAGGAAAGTTCTCATTTGTCAGTAAAGGTGATGGACTTGCCTGCCGTTTCTACTGAGGTTGAAACAGAGGAAGCTGAAATCGAAGATCAATTATGGCACACATTAAAATTATGGCAAGAAGAGCCCTATGAAGAGAACAGTGAAATTTCACAAAAACTCAATTGGGAATATGCGTTTAATCCTTTATTACATTCTAAAGTTCAACTATCTGTTTCGGACTTGAAAAGGATGCACCGGGAAGAAGAGGAAGTCGTTACATTTGATAAAACCGCTATGAATCCAAAATTCATAGGTGAGGCAATTGGACTAACAGCAGCAGAAAAAGGTACGGCTTTTCATAAAGTCATGCGGTATTTAGATGTCAACCTAAAACCTGAAGTGGATGGCATTATAGCCTTTCTCGAACAACTGAGAGAGAAAAAAATTCTAACGGAGCTAGAAAGAAAGAGTATATCAACGACGCCTCTTTTACACTTCTTGGAAAGTGATCTTTGTCAAAGAATGCGAAGGGCTGGCCAAGCTGTCAGAAAAGAAGTGCCCTTTGTGGTGGGTATTCCTGCGCGTGAAATGTATGAAAATTTGGACGATGGGGTAGACGATGTTGTCATGGTGCAAGGGGTGGTAGACGCCTTTTTTGAAGAGGATGGAGAAATAGTCCTAGTTGATTATAAAACAGATTTTATCCATGCCGGTCAAGAAGGCATTTTACTGGATCGATATCGTGAACAAATGACCTATTACAAAAGGGCCATTGAACAAGTTTGTCACAAAGATGTTAAACAGATTTTATTGTATTGTTTCAGTATATCTGAAGCTGTGGAAATGAAGGATATTGAATAAAACTTCAGGAGGTATTTGTATGTTTTTTTCAAAAAGTGATGAAATTAAGAAGATCATGAAGGTGTATTTAGATGCGCTGGTGGAAGGATATGATTTTTATTGTCTTGCCATGGAAAATATCTTACAAGGGGTCTCAAGAAAACAAGCTGAAAGCTATATGTTTGATATGCAGCGTTTAGAACATGCTGCCGATCTCATTAGGCATCAAATCATTCAACAGATGCTAGATGGTGGCCTTATTGTAGAGTCAAGAAAGTCCTTTATGCGTTTAATTGAGCATATGGACAGTACGATTAATACTTGTGAAGATGTGATTCAAGAAATTTACTTGCAAAACATGCAAATCCATGAGCTTTTGACGGTGCCTTTTAAAAAAATTAATGAGCTCACTAAGATACAGCTGGATCTACTGGTCTTTGCAGTAACTGGAATAGTAGGTAAATATCAGATGGATGAACTCATAGCTGTCATTCGTGAAATTGAGAATTTAGAATCTCAGGTTGACGCGTTGGAACATAAGGCAGTTGAAGAAGTTTTTAACTTACCTTTAGAATTAGCTTATAAAATGCAAATGAGACAGTTGATTAGTCTCGTAGGTAATATTGCAGATATCATTGAAGAAGTGTCCGATGAGATTGAGATTATTATGATGGCAAGAAAGGTGTAACTATGTTGAATCCAATTGTTTTATCAGGTGCTTTTCTTGGATGGGGTCTGGGCGCAAATGATTCAGCTAATATATTTGGAACTGCTGTGTCAACGAAAGTTGTTAGATACTCTACTGCTGTGATTTTGACTTCTGTTTTTGTAATTTTAGGGGCATTATTTGAAGGCCATCGTGGGATTGATAAGCTGAGCAACTATGCTTTTTCGGGGGGCATCAATACTTCTTTGGAAGCCTTTTTAGTGATGCTCGCTGCCGCGGTGACAGTAGCTACCATGACGATCCTTAAACTTCCTGTATCTACGTCTCAAGCTGTTATTGGTGCTATTATTGGTGGTGGAGCTATACAGGGGAAATCTGATTTTTCTGGCAGTCTCCAATTTTTTAGCGCTTGGATTATCACCCCTTTTGGTGCGATGGTCATAGCTTTTTTACTGTACAAAATCACAGCACATATTATTGAGGATAAATTAACCGACTTTCGCTTCTATGAAATTTTTATCCGAATTGGTTATGTTGTGGCTGGAACTGCGGGTGCCTATTCTCTTGGGGCTAATAATGTGGCCAATGTTACTGCGGTCTTTTCGGGTCAATTGGGTATCATAACTGTTCAACAAGCGGCTCTTTTGGGAGGCATATCTATCGCTATTGGAGTTATTACCTATAGCAAGCCTGTAATGTCTACGGTGGGAGAACATTTAGTGCGACTTACCCCTGTTGCTGGTTTATTGGTGGTCTTCACTGTTTCTATAACAACTTATATTTACGCTATGATTGGGATCCCTGTGTCTTCTTCCCAGGCAGTTGTTGGCGCAATAATCGGAATAGGACTAAAAACAGGCATCAAAACGGTTAACTTTAAAATGCTTAGAAATATTCTTTTTGGTTGGGTTGGGACGCCAATGATAGCAGGAATCGTGAGTTTGCTGCTCCATTGGATTTTTTAGTAAAATGACGCATTTATTTCAAATAATATGTATAAAGGGATTGAAATCACCCGATAATCTTACTTAAATGGAGTAAGAAAGGGTGAATTTTATGGACAAACAAAAGAAAGTGGACCCAAATGAGGCCTTAAAATATGAAATAGCTGAAGAACTTGGACTCATTGACAAGGTTAGAACCACGGGTTGGAAATCACTAACAGCCAAAGAAAGTGGGCGCATAGGTGGTTTGATCAGTAAGAAAAAAAGGGAAGAGCATAAAGCGTTACAGGATAGGGAGTGAATTGGCATTGACAAATTCGCTTATATAATCATATAATGGTACTCGAATTAAGGAGGTGATGGTTTTGGCATACGAAGCTTTTGCACAAGTCTATGATACAATGATGCAAGATGTTCCCTATGAGCAGTGGGTCGAGTATATCCTAAAGTTGATGTCCAAATTTAATTGTAAGCCTGAAATGATTTTAGATTTAGGATGTGGCACAGGAACTGTGACAGGACTATTGGCGCAAAAAGGCTATGATATGATTGGTCTGGATCTTTCTGAGGACATGCTGATGAGAGCTAAAGAAAAAGCCAAGCAAGCCAATTTGGATATACTTTACTTGTGTCAAGATATGACTTCCTTTGAATTGTACGGAACGGTGGGCTGTATACTTTCTGTCTGTGACAGTTTGAATTATATTGTCTCGGAGACTGAGCTATTAGAAGTGTTCAAATTGGTCCATAATTATTTGGAACCTGAAGGGCTCTTTATTTTTGACATGAATACAGAATATAAATTTCAAGAAGTGATGGGGGATCAAGTTTTTGCTGAAACCTTCCATGACTGTGCGTACATATGGGATAATTATTATTATGAGGAAGAAAAAATAAATGAATACATTCTGACTTTATTTACGGAAAAGAAGGGGTTGTACGAAAGAAGCGAAGAAACGCATCACGAAAAAGCTTATTCACTAGAGCAAATCAAGGGGTTGATAAAGGCATCGGGACTCAAGCTTGAGGCTATTTACCATGACAACACCTTTGAAGCACCTAAAAAAACAACTGAGCGGGTCTATTTTGTGGCGAGAGAACAAAAGAAATTGAAGGAGAACAAATAAATGAAGGATTATATCTTAAGAGCTACAGCTGCTCATAATCAAATAAGAATTTTTGTTGCGACGACAAAATATTTAGTAGAAGACGCTAGAAGTTTCCATCAAACCACACCAGTAGCAACAGCGGCTTTAGGCAGGCTCATGACTGCGGCAACCATGATGGGTGCTATGATGAAAAATGATCGGGATTTATTGACTTTACAAATTAAATGTTCCGGTCCTATCGGCGGGCTTGTTGTCACGGCTGATGCAAAAGCAAATGTGAAAGGTTATGTTTATGAACCTCAAGTGGACATACCCCTGAACGAGATGGGTAAGTTAGATGTATCTGCTGCTTTGGGACTTGGTGTTTTAACCATTATGAAAGATATTGGGCTTAAAGAGCCTTATATTGGACAGACACATCTGGTAACTGGGGAAATTGGTGATGACCTTACTTACTATTATGCGAATTCAGAGCAAGTACCTTCCGTTGTAGCCCTTGGGGTGTTGGTAGATCGAGATTACACAGTAAAACAAAGTGGCGGATTTATTCTGCAATTATTACCGGATGCAGACGAGTCCCTTGTTGATCAGTTAGAAGCTAATATTGCTCGAATTTCTTCTATAACACAGCTTTTTGAAGAAGGAAAAACGCCAGAGGATTTATTGAAATTGGTTGTGGGCGATTTAGATTTTACCATCCACGATAAAATGGAAACTCA
>CAZJIO010000056.1:9291-13328 GCA_964546035.1 uncultured Eubacteriales bacterium
AATTGTGATAAGGCGCGGGTTGAAAAGGCATTAATTAGCGTGGGCAGAAAAGATTTGCAAGAAATGTATGACGATGCAGAACCTATAGAGTTAAATTGCCATTTTTGCAGTAAAAAATATCAATTTTCTAAAGAAGAACTGGGGAATATTTTAAATAATATTTAAAAAGAAATAAATCCTGCAAAGTTGAAAATAAATGAAAAAAATACTTGCATATATTGGGAATCAGGCGTATAATTTATTTAAAGGAACTTTCCGGAAAAGCCTTTTAAACCATAAATGTTTAAGTAAAGAATATTTATTTACTACATTTAAGAAGGAGTGGTAAAATGAAATTGAAACTCCAAACGGTGGGTTATATTAGAGAAGTTTAGTTTGGCCCATGTTTTATGGGCGAAGAAGCAGTATATTTTTACATCCTTTCGCAAAGAAGAGAGATGTAATTGCCGATTTGTTAGATGCTTAAGTGAATAATTATCGTAATTAGAAGATCTCAACAATTGGCAAGCTAAGAAAAGTAGTTATTGATGAAGTATTGACCGTGAAAACATATTTGTAAAAGCAAGTTCATAAAGGCATTTTGTTGATATTTTTATTAAGCAAGTATTTATAGGTATAGTAATATTTATAGGTATAGTAATATTTTTAGGTATGGTAATTGTTAAAGTTATTGTTCTTGAGATATGTATAGTTATATTTATGGTTATAGTTCTATTAATATTTCTGATTAAGAATTTAGTAACAATGTTTTAGGATTGAACGGGTTAAAAATCAATAGCTAATATACTGCGGAAGTTAAATTTAATTTATTAAAACTTAATGAAGTTATATTATAAGGGCTGGATGTCTATCCAGCCTTTATTGTTGAGTAGGCACAAGTATTCGTTGAAAACGTGGTAAATAATTGGTAGAATAGAACCAACTCATTATAGAAAGGTAGATTTATGAAGAAAATATCAGTTTCAAAGCTTAAGAATAAAAAAGGACTCTCTCTGGTTGTTGTAATTATTGCAATGCTTTTGGGTCTTGATCTATCGAGTTCACAAATCAATCTGGTATCTGATTTAATTGGCGGATTTGTTGCAACCTTTGATACCAGTACCTCGGAGTATGAAAATGGAGAAGTGGTACGTGTGGTAGATGGTGACACCCTCGTGGTTAATGTTAAGGGAGAAGAGCAAAGAGTCAGGTTGATTGGCGTGGATACACCAGAATCTGTAGGCAAATATGCAAGTCATCCAGAGCCTTTTGGTAAGGAGGCTAGCGCCTATACCAAGAAAATGTTAGAAGGTGAAAAAGTCTATTTAGAAAAAGACGAAAGAGACACAGATTCTTATGATCGTTTACTGCGCTATGTTTGGTTGGATATACCTAAACCTAACGATCAAGATGCCATAGAGTCGAAAATGTTCAACGCTATGTTATTGGTGGAAGGTTTTGCTGAGGTTATGACCATAGCGCCAGATGATAAACACTCGGATTTTTTTATTTCACTGGAGGAAGAGGCGAAAAGCCAAGATATAGGACTATGGGGAATGGAAAATGACTAAACGGGAGATGCTACATATGATGAGTTTAAGAATTATATCTTGCCTTTGCCTTTTCTATTTTTTAGTTTTGATTGTTATAAGAGGAGGGGCTGGCTTTCAATATTTATGGTTGGCAGTGGGCATATTGAGTGGGATTCTCTCGATAAAACCCGTTGGAAATTGGTTTTTTTCATCCCCTTGGATAAATGTCTTTATGATCTTTTGTGTAGGTTTTTTTATAGTTGTTGAAATCATTATTTTCATTAATGGTTTTGATACCAAGGCAAAACAAGAAGTTGATTATTTAATTGTTCTAGGGGCTGGCGTGAGAGGTACGAAGCCCTCGTTGATTTTAAGACATCGTTTGGATAGAGCTTACGCCTATCTCTCGGAAAATGAGCGGACGCTTGTTATTGTCTCTGGTGGGCAAGGAAGAGGTGAAGACATTACAGAAGCTTTGGCAATGAAAAATTATCTCCTAGCAAAAGGTTTGCACCAAAGTCGCATTATTATGGAAGAATGGGCAACTGACACTTCTGAAAACATGAAGTATTCTTTTAATATCATAGATCGGACCAACCCGGATGCGCGTGTAGGTATCGTGACTACTCGTTTTCATTTGTTTCGAAGCAAAATGATTGCTAAGCATTATGGAAGGACGGTTGAAGGCTATGGTGCAAAGAATTATTGGCCAGCTACACCTCACTATTATGTCAGGGAATTTTTTGGCGTTATGAAAGAATTGGTTTTTAAGATGTCTTGACAAAAAAAACAGGGGTGATATAATGAATATATTATTATATCTTAAAGCGATGAAGAGACGAGTAAAGTGTGAAAGAATCTAGAGAGAAAGCTGCTTGCTGGAAGGCTTTTATTTGGACACATTCGAAAACTAACTCTGAGTGACTCTAATCAAGTCCGTTGATGACGTTATCATCTAAATGAAGTGGTTTTCTTGTAAACAACAAGGGTGGAACCGCGGGAGTATATACTCTCGTCCCTTACTAATGGATATATTAGTGAGGACGAGTTTTTTTATTGCATTTTATTATTACATGTACGAATAATTGGAGGGAATCCCATGTTATGGAAAGAGAAATTTTCATTAGGTATTGAAGAAATAGATTTGCAGCATATGCACTTAGTAGAGTTGATTGAACATACTAAGGAGCTTTTGAAAGAGGCAGAAGAAGGACATGATTGTTTTGATGAAACCATTCGTGTGTTGAAAGAACTGGCTGATTATACGGTACACCATTTCACCTATGAAGAAGCAGAAATGGAAAAAATAGATTATGATGGCCTAATTGCCCATCGTATGGAGCATAAAATATTTATTAAGAAAATTAGTCTTTATATGAGCGCGGATTTAGAGGACAATCAAATTCAACAATTAGACGAAATGTGCGTTTTTCTTCTGGATTGGCTCATTAAGCATATTTTAGAAACCGATACAAAGTACGTTAGTTCTATGAAAATTATATCTTAGAGGAGATGTGAATATGAAAATTAGATTAAAAGATGGATCGCAAATTGAATACGAGGATAAAAAGAGCGTATTAGAAATTGCAAATGGTATCAGCGAAGGACTTGCAAGAATGGCATGCTGCGCAATGGTAAATGGAGAAGTTGTGGACTTAAGAACACAAATCGATGCAGATGTGGATTTAAGCATCAGCACTTTTAATGATGATGAAGGTAAGAAGGCGTATAGACATACTGCATCTCACATTCTTGCTCAAGCGGTTAAAAGATTATTCCCTAATGTCAAGCTAGCTATAGGACCTGCTATTGACAACGGTTTCTATTATGATTTTGATCGTGAAACACCCTTTGCTCCTGAAGAGCTCGTTGTTATTGAAGAAGAAATGAAAAAGATTGTCAAGGAAAGCTTTGATATTGAACGCTTTGAATTACCAAGAAACGAAGCAATTCAATTGATGCAAGAAAAGGGTGAAGATTATAAGGTGGAACTGATTCAGGATCTGCCAGAAGATGAAGCTATTTCTTTTTATCGACAAGGTGAGTTCGTAGATCTTTGTGCTGGACCGCATTTAATGAATACAAAAGCAGTAAAGGCTTTCAAGTTAACCTCAGTGGCAGGTGCATACTGGCGCGGTAGTGAAAAAAATAAAATGCTATCTAGAATTTATGCGACAGCGTTTTCGAAAAAATCAGAACTAGATGATTATCTAGCGATGTTAGAAGAAGCAAAAAAGCGTGACCATAGAAAATTGGGTAAAGAATTAGAACTTTTTGCTATGATGGATGAAGGACCAGGTTTCCCGTTCTTCTTGCCAAAAGGCAGTGTGCTTAAAAATACACTTATTGATTATTGGAGAAAGCTTCATACAAAAGCAGGCTACCAAGAAATCTCAACACCGATTATTTTAAACAGATCCTTGTGGGAGCGTTCTGGCCATTGGTTTCACTATAAAGACAATATGTACACGACTATCATTGATGAGCAAGATTTTGCCATTAAACCTATGAATTGCCCAGGTTGTA
>CAZJIO010000056.1:13372-15179 GCA_964546035.1 uncultured Eubacteriales bacterium
TGGTTTATAAAACTAAGCAACATTCCTATAGAGATTTCCCTATTAGAATGGGTGAACTAGGACTTGTGCATAGACATGAATTATCTGGCGCATTGCATGGCTTGATGCGGGTTAGAAACTTTACCCAAGATGATGCACATATATTCATGTTACCAGAACAAATTAAAGATGAAATCAAAGGGGTTATTGATCTTATTGATGAAGTCTATAGTGTCTTTGGATATAAGTATAAAATGGAACTTTCAACACGTCCCGAAAACAGTATGGGTAATGATGAAGACTGGGAAAAAGCAACAACTGCACTTAAGGAAGCCTTAGATGAAAAAGGATTGACTTATATTGTAAATGAAGGCGATGGTGCATTCTACGGTCCCAAAATTGATTTTCACTTAGAAGACTGTATCGGTAGAACTTGGCAATGTGGTACCATACAATTAGATTTTCAATTACCTGAAAGATTTGAGCTGGAATATATTGGGAAAGATGGCGAAAAGCATCGTCCAATTATGATTCATAGAGTTGCTTTTGGTAGTATTGAAAGATTTATTGGTATCTTAATCGAGCATTTTGCAGGTGCGTTCCCAACTTGGTTAGCGCCGGTGCAAGCTAAAATACTTCCGATTTCTGAAAAATACCATGACTATGCAGCACTTGTTGTGAATCAGCTGCAAGCAGCGGGAATTAGAGTTGAGGTGGATCAAAGAGCAGAAAAGATTGGTTATAAAATCAGGGAAGCGCGCAATGAGAGAGTGCCGTATCTCCTAGTAGTAGGTCAGAACGAAGAAGAGAGTGGGACCATTTCTGTTAGAAGTAGAGCACAAGGCGATGAAGGTTCTAGTACTGTAGAAATGTTTATTGCGAAGATCACTGATGAGATTGATAAGAAATTGATTTTTGCAAAATTTGAGGAACAAGTTTAACAAAACTGTATGAAACAAAAAAGAGGCGATACGCAATGGTATAGCCTCTTTTTTTGATTCTAGATTTCTGTGAGTGTTTCTAGAAAAGCATTTACAATATGGGGATCAAACTGAGTGCCGGAATTTTTCTTAAGTTCTTTAATAGCAGATTCAGTTGGGAGCATCTCTCGGTAAGCACGTGGTGAGGTCATGGCATCATAGGCATCTGCAACAGCTAGAATTCTCGAAAAAAGAGGGATGCTATTGCCTGATAAACCACTGGGGTAACCTGTGCCATCCCATCGTTCGTGATGATATAGGATAGAATCAGCAACATGAGCAAGATGTGGCGCTTGTTTTACAATCTTAAAGCCCATTTCAGGATGCTTTTTGACTGCTATCCATTCTTGATCATCGAGTTCTTTGGGTTGAGAAAGGATTTTTTCGGTAATGCCGACAGTACCAATATTATATAGAACGGCTAAAAGTTTTAAATCATTTAAATAATCTTCTGAAAGGTTAAGGGCTTGACCAATAGATAGAGCGTAATTAAGCACTTTTTGCGCATGTTCTTTGGCATCATAATATTGACCTAGTAACGGCTTTATTATCGTGTGCACATGTGTATTATGAGTACTTTCTCCATTTAAAAGTTTATGTTTATTCATCGAATCATGGGCTTGTACGAAAAGCTGGTTAATATTTTCCTGGATAGAAGTTTTGGTGGCGTATCCTAAGGATAAATTTAATTGTATGCCATCAGATCTTTGCTTTTTACAAGCTCTATAAATTCTATTGATGATGACTTGTGCAGATTCGTTATCTGTTTTCGGTAAAAAAATCCTGAATTCGTCTCCATCCCACCTGGATACAATGTCATCACTGCGACAGCTTTTTTTCAATATAGA
>CAZJIO010000056.1:15202-23637 GCA_964546035.1 uncultured Eubacteriales bacterium
CTTCTGGATAGCTGTACAACTCATTGAACTTTCTTAGTCCATTAACATCTCCAACAATTAATGAAATAGGAAGCTGACGAATCGTATTGAGGCGTCGGACTTCTTCTTCAAAGTAGGAGCGATTATAAAGACCTGTTAATTCATCGTAATAGTCCCATTCACTGGAGTTGTTCACCAAATGAAGAATAAGGTCACCCTCAAAAAGGGGGTAAATCTTAACTTGAATGTTCTTTTGATCTAAAGTGCATTTGAAAACTTGGTGTTGACCGGATGATAGTATTGAAGAAAAATAATTTAGGAGATCAATTGAACTGTCAAAAAGGTTGCTAAAAGAAGCTAAGATACTATTTCCTACGGTTGCCTTTAGCGTATCTCTAAAGGACGGATGAGCGTTCACAAGAATTAAGTCCATGGGTTGTTGATGGCCGTCAAAAAGTACTTTGCAATAGGCCATGCAATTGTTGTGATTTTCATCTCCAAAACTGTAAGAATTCAGATTATTCATATGTACACCTCCAAATAAACCATTAATGATATGTCTATTATACAACTTATTAGTCGAATCTTCAAATTAATTCAAAGAATGATTGATAAAAAGTTCTACTATGAACACTGCTATGATCACTCGGTGAGATTTCTGAAAAATAGATTGACAGTATATGTGGCCTATGTTATACTTATTAACGAATGAAAAGAAGAAGAGCATCCACTCTCACCTTATAGTCTCGAACTGATAAGGTTGTATAAGTCAAAACACTAATGATGAATTAGTGTGCTTGTATATGTGGATAGTGAAACTATCCTTTTTTTGTTTCTATGAATACAAATTTATTGGAGGTGTACGACTATTAGTGAGCATATGATTAATGAGCAAATTCGAGATCGAGAAGTTCGTCTGATTGACGAAGATGGTTCTCAACTTGGCGTTATGTCTGCAAAAGACGCACAAAAACTCGCAAGAGAGAAAAATCTAGATTTGGTGAAAATCTCACCTAAAGCTAACCCACCTGTATGCAAAATTATCGACTATGGTAAGTTTAGATACGAGCAAGCTAAAAAAGATAAAGAAGCTCGAAAGAAACAAAATATCGTAGTACTTAAAGAAGTACGGTTATCACCAAACATTGAGTCACATGACCTTGAGACAAAAATGAAACAAGCTCATAAGTTTATCAGTAATGGTGATAAAGTAAAAGTTGCAGTTAGATTTAGGGGCCGTGAATTAGCCCATACAGTGGTTGGTAGAGAGATCCTTCTTGATTTTGCAAAAGGGCTTGAAGAAATATGTGAAGTAGAAAAACCACCTAAAATGGAAGGTAAAAGCATGATTATGTTTTTAAATCCAAAAAAGTAGTATTCTAAAGAAAAAATTTAAGCTATACGATTATAAAGGAGGAAGATCAAATGCCTAAAATGAAATCACACCGTGGAGCTGCGAAACGTTTCAAAGCGACTGGTTCAGGAAAATTGAAAAGAAGCCAAGCTTTCAAAAGACATATCTTAACTAAGAAAAGTTCAAAGATGAAGAGACAATTAAGAGGCTCTGTTACAATGTCACCATCAAACACAAAAGTAATCAAAAAAATGTTACCATATCTATAGATTGTGGTAGGAGGAAAATAAAATGGCAAGAGTTAAAGGTGCATTGCACACACGTAAAAGACGTAAAAGAGTTCTCAAATTAGCTAAGGGTTATAGAGGCGCGAAGTCAAAGCAATTTAGAACAGCTAAACAAGCTGTTATGAAATCAGGCGTATATTCATACATTGGTAGAAGACTTAAGAAAAGAGATTTCAGAAGACTCTGGATCGCTAGAATTAATGCTGCTGCAAGAATCAATGGTATGTCTTACAGCACTTTTATGCATGGACTAAAATTAGCTGGAATCGATGTTAACAGAAAAATGTTAGCAGAAATGGCAGTTAATGATGCAGCTGGTTTTGCTTTATTAGTAGATGCTTCAAAAGCAAAAGCTAACGCTTAATTAAGAAAGATAGAGCTAGTAATTGATGTCTGATGACATGAGTTGCTGGCTTTTTTTATTAATCTAATTATTAAACAATAAAAAAAAGTTAGCATTTTAATGCTAACTTTTTTAAAAGCGCGAGACGAGATTCGAACTCGCGACCCTCGCCTTGGCAAGGCGATGCTCTACCACTGAGCCACTCGCGCACCTAAATTATGGTAAACTTCTTAGGCACAAGAGAGATTATAACATAGCCTAAATTGTTTGTCAATGCATGAAAACTCATTATTTTATATTTATTTATTAGGTGATGAAAGCCTTTTTTATGTAGGGTAGGGAGAAGGTTATTGTCGTCCCTAAGTTCAATTGGTGATTGATCTCATATGTGCCTTTTAACTTTTCAAGCTCTAATAGGACGCATTCAAAATCTAAACTTAATTCAAAGGGATTCAATGCACTAGATACATCCATTCCTAGACCATCATCAGTTATGACCACGAAAATTTGGTCATTTTTCGCATCTATTGAGCATGTAATACTTCCAAACTCAGATTTGCCAGATTGTATTCTTGAACTTGAAGATTCGATATTGTTAACAATCATATTTTTAAATATATGTAAGAGCGAGTGGGTAAAGCCGATATAATCTTCTTTGTCGACTATAATACTCGTTATACTGAGGGCTAAAGGATTAACCTTCTTTCCATGTTGATGAGCAAGAGTAGTTACATATTCAGGATAGGCATCTAGTAAGGTGCAAATGGGTTCGCAACGCAATTGCATAATTTTAGGTATTAGTGCTAATGGCGCTTTTTCCTCTAGGTCCCTAATTCTTTTGACTGGAACACTGATGGATTCATTTGTCTGAATTAATCTTTTTCCAAGAATTTGTTCGAAGTGATCAAGTTCATTATTCAACCAGTCCTTTATCTTTTGTCGATCCAACAATAGAGATAAGTCATGAGTTGTTGTGTTTGAATTCTCACAATCCAAGGCAATCAACTCGTCTTCTAGAAGATGGAGTTTACTAACCAAACGCTGCATTTCAAAGAGGCTAAAATTCCCCTTTAAGGCATGTATATTCCTGAGAAATTCTATTTTGAGATGAGATAATGGCAAATTGCTACTGAGCAGGGCAGCGATCGTATGTCGATAAAAAACCCTATAACTTCGAACACAATCGTTAAAATCATCGTTATGAGTGACTACTTTTACAATTTGTTCAAAGTGGTTATTTTGCAATTCAATTTCTTGTTCTAGGGCGTGTTTTTCAGTGATATCATTAATAATTACCATGAGGACACCTTCATCTGGTGTGTTGATGTCATAAATAACTTTGTAGTTCAGCTGAAGGACGTGTTGATTAATCTCTATTTCATCGGGAAGCAATGTGAGATAAAGGCTTGCTTTTTTGCTAAAAGGATTTAATTTAATTTTTATAAAGACGTCTTCTACGTAAGCACTTGTCTCAAAATCTAGACCTAAAACTGTACAAAAGTGATGACCAGAAATGTCATAGCCAAATAAGGAGGAACAGAGGGTGCTGTATTCATCTAATATCATCAAATGATTATTTATCGAAATAAATCCTTGATCTGCATAATCTAATAGATTTTTTATAGAAGCGGTTCTTTCAACTACTGTCGCTTCTAAGGAGTTCTTCCAGTGTTCAAGTTTCACTCTAGCAGCTTTAACCTCTTGCCATGCTTTTTCCTTCTCGATTTGTAGCAAATAAATCTGTTGTATAAAATTAAGTGAGAAAATGAATATTTGAATGAGTGTACCCAACTCTATGGCATAGCTGGTCAAGAAACTTTTTTCAATCCAACCGATGTATTTTAAACCGCTAATAATTACAGCTATGTAGAACACGGATAAGGCTATAACGTAATACAAGGCATTTTGTCTCTCTTTTTTTAGGCTGAGATATCCGATAGTCAAAAAGGATATACTTAACACAAATCTAAAGAAAAAGTTAAAGCAATTATTAAGAAGAATTGAGAAGTTAGCCAGGTGAGGAGAATCAAATTGACCTACGATGAATAGAAGCAATGCAAAAGCAGCTGAAATGCGTGAAATCCATATCAACAAGTGATGCTGCGTGGATAAATGCTCTTTTGTTTTTAAAAAGGATGTTGTGAAGACCGTAAGAAAGTAAATCACCAGGATCATCACTAAATAAATCATGTTTTTTTCTACCCAAGTGTTATTGGGCCATAAGTATTGAAATCCTAAACCATGTTCATAAACTTGGGCAAGCATATAAAAGACAATAAAGCTGATATAAAATAAAAGGTACTTTTTACGTAGGCTACGATACAAGATTAAAAGGTATATCACAGTGATTAATAAAACACCATAAAATAAACCAAATAGCATCAATTCATTTGTGCTATTGCTGATAAATGCTTTCATATGTTCTCCCATAACCCTATAGTGTGGCTTCAACAAAAGGAAGTGTAAAAATAAAACGAGTGCCCTGACTTTCTATACTTTCAACTTTGTAGGAGCCATGAAGCTTTAAGACTTCTTCAACCACAGCAGCAAGTCCAACACCGCGACCTGACAACTCAGTCGTTTCTGACGCCGTAGAAAAGTCAGCAGTAAAAATTAAGTTCAATAAAGTTTCGTCAGAAATTGTAGCAAGGATATCTTCTGTGAATAATCCTTTTTCTAATGCTTTATCTTTGATTTTGGATCGTATTATCCCTTGACCATCATCTGAAATAGATAACTGTATTGTTTCGTTTTTATATTCAATAGAACAGCTGATTTGACCAAATTCAGATTTATCCATTGCGACACGATCATCAGGCAATTCAATGCCATGGGAGATCGAATTTCTAAAAACATGAATTAATGACTTGGCAAAGGCACCATAGTATTCTATGTTAACAAGTAGGTCGTCGGATTCAATCATGATAGGATTAACACATTTATCAAGTCTCTCAGCGAGTTTTTCAACATAAATAGAATAGTTGGCCAATAGCGTGTTAAAGGGCTTATACCTGAGTTGCTTAATGGATTCAACAATAGGCGAATCAGGAGGTAATAGCTGTTTCATCTGTTTCTCTAAATTCTTAATTCTATCGATCTCTAAAGAGATGACCTCATCATATGCAAGGAATTCTGTGCCTAGAGTCATTTCTAGTTCTTGAATGGCTTCAAATAACCAACTGAGCAATAAATCACCCTCTATAGGTACTGCTTGAGAATCTGTTGAAGAGGAGATCACTTGTTCAATCATTTGAAGCTTTAGAACGAAATCTTCCATTTCAAAAAATCTGAAACTCTCTCCAAAAGTATGAAGCGTTAGTTGAATGTGTTTCGCATTTGTTGTATTGGTAAGACTTTCTGCGAACTCTATGTAACTTCTGACGCATTGTAAAAAGAAGTTGTTATGAATCAGAAACTTCACAATATGTTCTAATTCTCTGTTTTTGTTTGAAATTTCAACCTCTAGGGCATGGGTCTGTGAAACATCAGTTAAGATGACCATGACAACCCCACTTTTAATCGTTAAGGGCTGATATTTATAGTGCAAATGAATCCTTTTATGAGAAATGACAAGCTCACTAGGTAATTTGGATAGTAGGCTTTCAGGAAGAAGTGCCTCTTTAAACACGCTGCTCAGCAACTTTGTAGAGTCATTTTTAGTTTGTTTGTCAAGTGGTAATAGGTCTAAGAAATGCTTTGCACCAATATCTATGCCGAATATTTCCTGACAAATAGAACTGTATTCTGAAGATACCAATAAGTTTTCTCCAAAATATAAAAAACCTTGATCGGCATGGTCTAATAGATTCTTAATAGAGGCCTTTCTTTTTTGCACTGTTTGTTCCAATAGGACATTGAGATGAATTATTTTTTCATTGGAGCTTTGTATTTCTTTGTGCAACAGATCTTTTTGCCTTTGAATAATCCTAAGTTGGTCAGATAGACTTAAAGAAAGGAAGAAAATGAGCAGAACACTTCCGATTTGATTCGCATTTGCTGTGAGGATATTTTGATTCATAAAGGCAAAATAGCGTAAACCACCTAATAGAACCGCTACATCCATACCTGTCCAAGCTAAAACATAAAAGCGAGCTTCTTTTTTGCCCTTTAATAAACAAAGAATTCCCGTTGCAAGGAGAGAGAGTGTAAAACCAAATCTAAACAATAGGTTATAGGCATTATTGGCTTGAACCGCTAGTGATTCCGTATTAGGAAGTTTTAATGCTGTTAATAAGAATATTAGAACCGCGGAGAGGGATGTAAGTAGGGTAATTGCGGTAAATATTTTATGAAATATGGGGAGGGTCTTTTTCGTATCTAAAAACTTAATGGTAAAGGAATAAAGGGAAATGAACAAAGAAAGCATGATGACATATATAAAACTTTCTTCCATGAAAACACTTTGTGGCCAAAGGTACTGGAAGGCATAGCCGCTGTCATAAGCCTGTGCAAGTATATAGCAAAGAACATAAAGGACAAAGAATAAGAAATTTGGACGTTTGAAGAAGAAATATAGAAAAACATTATAAATCATAATCAGAATAAGAATACCAAAAAACATGCCAAATAAAAGGGTCTCATTGTTAACTTTTTCAATAAAGGAGGATTCCGTATAGAGTGTTAATGGAAAGTTCATGGAACCAATTCCTGAACTGTGTAATCGCATGTAGTAGGTGACTGTTCCATTTCTCTTGATCGTCTCTGAGAAAGTGAAATACCTATGAAGTACCTTTCGTGTCGAAAAATCTTTTAGATGTTCGAGCTGTTCTGTCCGGTAACTTCCAGAGGCATTTGGTATAAATAATTCAATTGAATCGATTCTAGGATAAGAGAGTTCCAGATAAAAAGGCAAATCATAATCACCTGCGTTAGTAATCGTAAACCTTAACCAATTAGTTGCAGTGATATGTCCGAAGTTATCAGACTCAGTAGGTGAGAATAGGCCATCAAAAGAACTGGATGAAACGTCTGAAATGGACCATAGTTGGGCATCGTCATTGAGTATTTCGATATAACTTAACAGTGGACTGCTATCTCCATCAGTTAAGATTAAAGGACCACTGGCACTAGATGATCGAGTGGTCAATAAAAGAACAAATCCAATTAATACAAATGCTGAAAATATTCGCTTCATTTGGTCACCCTCAGTAGATATAATAGCTTATTATACAGCATAAATAGGCATATTTCACTATAAAAGAACAGCTTTCAGAATATTTTCTGAAAGCTGTTCTTGGTAGATTATAAAAGTGAGGTTTCTTTTAATTTGAGGGTTTTATTACGATCTTTAACATGTTGGATGGCCCATTCATTTTGGAATAAGAAGACAGGTTCATCTTCGCTCGTATAGACAAGAAGGCTATCCATTGGTGCTGAAAAAGTAGAAGCATCAAAGCCTTCTGGATCAATCCACCTAATATGACGATAAGGTAATCTTTGATTGGTTATATCTACGCCATATTCATTCTTTAATCTGTACTCTAGAACTTCAAATTGAAGGATACCAACAACGCCGATAATCAGCTCTTCAACACCATAATGAGGGCGTCTGTAAACTTGAATCGTGCCTTCCTCGGCTAACTGATTAATCCCTTTAATAAAATGTTTTCGTTTTAGTGCATTAGTAGTGGATATTTTTATAAAGTGTTCAGGTGGAAATTTGGGTATACCTTCAAAAATCAGATTGGAATTATCGGCACACAGGGTATCACCAATGTTGAAAATACCAGGATCATGAATACCAATAATATCTCCAGGATAAGCTTCTTCAGTAATGACTCTTTCTTGGGCGAGAAACTGTTGAGGCTGTGCCAATTTTATTTTCTTGCCTTTTTGAACATGATTAACCATCATTCCTTTTTCGAACTTACCCGAGCAAATGCGTAGAAAGGCAATACGATCTCTGTGGGTTGGGTTCATATTGGCCTGGATCTTAAAAATAAAACCTGTAAAATTAGGCGACTCAGGATTAACATTACCAAGGTTACTCATGCGAGGAAGTGGTGGTGTCGTGATTTCTAAAAATGATTCAAGAAAGGGTTCTATACCAAAGTTAGTTAGAGCACTTCCGAAATAAACAGGCGTTAATTCACCGCGGATCACTTGGCTCATATCAAATGCGTCTCCAGCATTGTCTAAAAGATCAATGTCATCAAGAAGTTGTTGGTGGTAGCTATCACCTAATAAACTTTTTAGCTTCTCATCCGTTACATGGGCTTTAACAATATTAGACATATGTTGTCCATGGTTACTGTCGTCAAATAATTCAATCTGTTCTTTATACCTATTGTAGACACCTCTGAAGTCCTTTCCGGAACCAATTGGCCAGTTCATGGGACAGGAGCGAATACCTAGGACATTTTCAAGTTCTTCGATGAGTTCAAAGGGATCTTTACCCGAACGATCCATTTTGTTAATGAGGGTAAAGATTGGAATACCTCTCATTTTACAAACTTGAAACAGTTTTTTTGTC
>CAZJIO010000056.1:23733-23983 GCA_964546035.1 uncultured Eubacteriales bacterium
TGTTAATGCCATAGGCGTTATAATGACATTGGAGTACACTGGAGGTTACTGAAATACCTCTTTGTTTCTCAATTTCCATCCAATCTGATACCGCATATTTCTCTGATCTTCTAGACTTAACAGAACCGGCAGATCGAATAGCGCCCCCGTAGAGCAGTAGTTTTTCTGTTAGTGTGGTTTTACCTGCATCAGGATGGGAAATAATTGCAAAGGTTCTTCTTCTTCGAACCTCTTCTAAAAAACTCATTTC
>CAZJIO010000056.1:24064-25161 GCA_964546035.1 uncultured Eubacteriales bacterium
TACAAATAGACGTAAAAATCTACGTGAAATAATATTATAACACACAGAAGAGGAATATTCACCAAGAAATAGAAAATTGAATAATAAAAAAACACCAACAATTGGTGCTTTTTCTCTTACGCGTGCAGTTAGGGGGACTCGAACCCCCACCCAAGTAATATGGACTAGATCCTTAGTCTAGCGCGTATGCCAATTCCGCCATAACTGCAATTATCTTGAACAGCAAAATCGATTTTACTATAAAACAGTCTTATTGTCAATAGGCTTTCCACACTTTAACTAAAAATCAGAAAAGATATCTTCGTAATGGATGACATTGTTTTTACCAGTGCGTTTGACCTGGTATAAAGCGCGGTCAGCAGTCTCTAGAATGTATAATCTGCGTTTTTCATCATCGGGGACAAATGTAGTAGCGCCACAACTAACGGTTACATAAGTATAGTGTTCGTTGAGCTTATGAGGAATTTGAAGTCCTTCAACGGCTTGACAAACCTGCCGTCCTAATTCAAGTACTGCATTTTTATCCGTATTAGGAAGAATGATGATGAATTCTTCTCCGCCATATCGGCCCATTGCACAATAGTGAGCCTCGGAAACCTTGTCACATAAAGTTTGAATGGTCGTAGCAATTTGGACAAGACACACATCACCCTGAAGATGACCATAACAATCGTTGTATTTTTTAAAATTATCGATATCAAGAAAGATCACGGAAAGATTGGTATGATTGTTCCTGCAAAAGTTCCAATTTTTTTTGAAAAGATCTTCTATGCGGCGTCTATTATTAACGCCGGTTAAAGCATCAGAATAGGAATATTCCGAGAGTTCTTTATTAGATTCTTTTAGAACAAGATTTTTTTCTTTGAAATTACTGAAAAGTTGAAACTCAGTTCGTTTATTCACATAAATATTGTATGCAACGAAGCTAGAGACCAAAATGACGAGCAATGTACTTAGAAAATTAGAATAAGAGATATCGAAATAGGGTGCGAAGATCATAAAGAAAACGGTAATGATCGTATATTGCAGGAAAATCACAATGGGCGTGATGAAAAAAACCGATGAGGTCAGCATAATAAAACAAAAAAAGATAATGA
>CAZJIO010000057.1:0-3060 GCA_964546035.1 uncultured Eubacteriales bacterium
TAGAACTGTTCGATTTTATACCACTGCGATAGCAGTTTAGTACTATGTTTATTAATGATTATGGGAATATAAAAGAAACAAATAAATTGAAATTTATAGTAAAGATAAAATATTATTTGTCGCAGTAGGAGGGGGGTTAAAAAATGGGGCTGTTTTCTAAAAAGGAAAAAGAAAAAAGTAGACAAACCAGAGAAAACACAAGTAGACATTCAAGAATTGTTCAAACAAAACCTTAAATATATTAGTCAGACGGGAATTAAAGCTGCTGATATAGAAGGACAATTTGTAAAGAGTCAAACGAGATTCTATTTGACAATAGGAGAGATTGATTGTTCGAGTGGTTACATCATTATATCTGACCCACTATGCTATCTTGCCGCAGGTGAAATGTGTCCTCAACTTTCTATAAGTATTCCGGTTGGAACTTATCCCATTGAAGTATTCATATATAGAAATCCTTATGTTGGAATTCGTATGTGTACAGCAAGACTGAAAATAAAGGACACAAAAGCTGTAAAATACAATTGCGCGGAGCCCACTGATGAAAGCACTGCTGCAAAGTGTTCTGATGGATTTCTGACAGGGTTTCCTGTAGAAGCCGGAATGATGTCTTTTGTGATTCTCAAGTTGCAAAAGAATATCGAAATATTTTGGATAAATGGTACAGCGAAGATGAAGGAAAAAATCACTATGACGATTATTTTTCTCATTTCTTTACTGAAAGTGAGGAAGAATTGCCTGCATATCAACGAGAAGATGGAGATTTTATTGAATGGATAAATCCAGACAGCGGTCATAAAATGGTAATGATTGCTTCTGGATTTGGTGACGGATTTTATCAAGGTTTTTGGGGATATGATAAAAAAAATGAGGTGTGTGAATTAATTGTTCCGATGGTGAATCCCAACTTGTTTGAATAAGTTGTTTGTTACACACATTAAAAGCTTAACACCAAGCAACGGAAAATTCCTGTTCACATTAGAACTTGATAAGAGTAGAAATTTGAATTAATATGCGAAAGGATAAAGAGAAAATGGAGAGAATTGTATTTAAATATCACCCCAATGTGTGGGAACAAAATGTTTTCGCTGTGGTAGATAAAAGAAATATACTGAAATGTGAATGTTGTGAAAAGCAAACAAAATATTTCTTGGAGAGTATGTACACACGTGAAGTTGTTAACTGCATCTGTCCAGAATGTGTAGCTTCTGGTAGAGCTGCCGAAAAATTTAATGGAGGATTCGTCCAAGATGCAGAAGATGATAAAGTTAATGATGATGAGAAAAGACAAGAATTGCATTGCCGAACACCTGGGTATATGAGTTGGCAAGGAGAATATTGGTTAGCTTGCTGTAACGATTATTGTGCCTATATTGGTGATGTTGGTACGAAAGAATTGGAAGAAATGGGCATTGCAGATGAGGTTTTTGAAGAATATGATGCTAGATGTGAATATGAAGATGCAAGAGAATATCTTCAAAAGGGAGGTTCTATGGCAGGATATTTATTTCAATGCTTAAATTGTGGAAAATATCATTTATGGGTGGATGCCGATTAAGTGGGTCTGAAAAATTCTGGCTTGTAGAGCTGGACGAGGTTGAATTTTATATAAGTGTAGAGTGTGAGAACGATAACAGAATTAGAGTTATATTTATAATAACCCCTGTTATCTACCATAACGCATGGTTACCTAGTTATTAATTCGATGGTTGTATTGTTTTGGAGGTGGAAGAATGTACATATCACAATTAGTTATTGAAGGTTATAAAAATTGCAGAAATAGATCAGTTATAAATTTCAATAAGGGCTTAAACATTCTTGTTGGTGAAAATGCTACTGGAAAAACCACGATAATAAACGCATTAAGAATGGTTTTAAAAGAAAACGAGTACTCATATTTGAATATTAATGAAAGTGATTTCTATAAATCTTTTTATGAGAATCAAATGTCCGAAAAGATTAAACTGGACTTGCATTTTCGAGACCTAACAAAAAATGAAGAAGTCACTTTTTTCTCATGGTGTGATGCCGATTTCAATGCTGTTTTACATCTCGAAGTGAACAGTAGACCGAATCGAAAAGGATATTATAAAAAGTCAATATGGGGTGGGGCTTCGAAAGCAAGTGCATTTGAAGAAGAGACCTTTGAATGTATTGATTGTGTATATCTTCCCCCATTAAGAGATGCTGAAGAAAAGTTAACTAGTGGCTGGAATTCAAGATTAGCAACACTACTTAAGCATCAGTATGAATCCGGGGATGAAGTAAATAAATTTGTTAATAAAGTAAAGACCTTCAATCAATCAATTGTTGATAATAAAGATAATGAGTTTAAAGAAATCGCCAAGGCCAAATCAGATATCAATAGATCTCTAGAAAAATCTATGGGACAAGTTTTTGGACAGAGTATTAACTTACAGTTTGCAGACATGTCTTTTAGCTCTATTTTACAAAGTATTAAGATGGTATTTTTTCCTCAATTGGGTGAGGTGAATGTTGAAAAATTCAGAGATATAGCTATCAATAGTTTAGGTTATAACAATCTATTATACATAGCTACAGTATTTGCTGAATTGCAGGCTGTGGGTAAAGATAATAATCTGTTTACAATACTTTTGATTGAGGAGCCGGAAGCTCACTTGCATCCTCAACTACAAATCAAATTAATAAAATATTTAGAGTATCTTATGTATGAATGTAATACTATGCAAATCTTTATTACTACACATTCTCCGGTATTGGCTTCATCCGTGAGCATCGATAATCTTATTCATATATCAGAAAATAACAGTGGTATTAAGGCAATTCAATTATCTGAATTGGATTTAGGGCATAGCAAAAACTTTATTAATAGATGGTTAGATGTTACTAAGTCTACTTTACTATTTTCAAAGGGTGTAATATTAGTAGAAGGAATTAGTGAAAGTTTAGTTTTGCCAGAAATAGCGAAATTTGTTTTACATAAGAATAATAGTATAAAAGGAAAGAAAATTTTGCCAAGTACGTTAGAAGAAGCTGGAGTATCAGTTATTAATATTAATGGTATTAATTTCAAACACT
>CAZJIO010000057.1:3075-5837 GCA_964546035.1 uncultured Eubacteriales bacterium
AAACACTTTATGAAGATGTTTTGCAACATTGATGGTAGTAAAAGTGAGATTAAGTTACCTATAAAGTGTTCAGGTGTTACAGATAATGATCCGGAAAAGATAGATGTGATTGTAAAAGATAAAGACGGAAATAATCTTAAAGATAAAGATGGTAATGATGTTGCTAAAAAAGAAGACTATTACCCAGAGATTGGTTCCAATCCTTCAGGCGAAAATATAGCACTTGAATTAATAGGTCTAATTAATTCAAGCGGAAATGCAAGGTTGTTTTCATCTCCTTTAAAAACTTTTGAATATGATTTGGCAATGGCTCCAAATACAAAAATAATGGCTGAAGTCATGCATAAAGTTTGGCCCAAAGAAGGTTCAGTAAAGAAACAGTTAGACCAAATTATTGAAAATAACATTGTTTCTGTTAATCGTACAATTAGAGAAGACTCAATATATATATTTAAGCACATAGAAGATGATGAAGTAGGAAAAGGAATTTTTGCTCAAGAGTTAGCTGATAAATTGAATGACTTATGGGCTAAAAGAGAAAAAGAAAATCAGGATATTTCGTTAATGTTTGAAGTGCCTAAATATTTATATCATGCGATTATCTGGGCATGCGGTGGTGATGTTGATGAGTAAGCAAGAAATTGAAAATCATATTGCTTATGTTTTGTGTGGAAAAGATAAAGATTTATCATGTCAAGATTGCTATAATGTCAAGAAAAGTTTCATATGCCAAGATTCCAGTAAATGCAGGATTTCTGAAAAGACGAAAGAACAATTAGATTATGTGATTAGCTCAGTTGATAAAAATGTATTCTTGGAAGCGTGCCCAGGAAGTGGGAAGACCGAAGTTGTTGGGATGAAAGCTGCATATGAGATAAGTAAGTGGGATGAAAATAATTTAGGTGGCATTGCTGTTCTAACTTTCACAAACAAAGCTACAGAAGTTATTAGTAATAGAATTGATGAATTTTCAAATAATCAGAAATTATACCACATTTTGTCGGAACCGTTAGTAGTTTTATTCATGAATTTATTGCTCAGCCTTTTGGATATAAGATAAAGAACTATGAATCAAAATCAGGAGACTGCTCATTTAGAGTGATTGATAAGAAAACCAATCCGAGGATTAATCCATGGCTATGTAATTTCAAATGTGAAATGGGTTATGCTAGAGAGAGTGCAACGGATATAGATATTTATTCTCATCAAGTAGTATTGGATTACCATAAAAAAGATTGCCTTATTCCGATGAATCAGTTTAAAGATATATATTTTAAAGATCATTATAATTCAGAAGCATTTCAAAACAAAGTCAAGCAGATCAGGGAAAAGAACAATAACAATTGGATGTATAAATATAACTACTGCTTTGAACTGTTAATCAAAGACAAGCAGAAATTCCATAAAGCAGGGTTTGCCAATTTTGAGGATATGAATAATATTGCACTCAATGTTTTAGAAAAAAACAGTAAAGCTAGTGAAGTACTAAGCAAAAAATTCCCTGTAATCATTATAGACGAGTGCCAAGATCTTTCATGGGTTGAAATAAAAATATTAGATATATTAAACAGTATGGGGAGTAGGCTTCATTTCGTAGGAGATTTGAATCAAAGTGTATATGAATTCAAACGGGTTGATCCAAATGATACTCTTGAGTTTATTAAAGATTTTGGAAAAATGAAATTAGAAAACAATTTTAGGAGCTGTCAAGAAATAGTAGATTTTTCAACAATATTGATTCCAATAAATAAAAAAATAAAAGGTGAAGAGAAAACTTTGTTTGGAAATAAATCTTTGCTATATTTGGAATATGTCACCCCAAAAGATGCAGTAGAGGCATATGGACAGATATTAGATAAACTTAATATTGTGCATAGTAATTCATGTATAATTGTCAAACAAAATTCTCTGAAAAATGAATTGATTGAAGTAGATGATAAAGATAAGCATTTATTCATTTCTGCTCTCCAGTTTTGGTCGAAAGGAGATGCTTATCAAAAACAAATGGCGCTAAAATATATTGGAAAGGAAATCGCAAGATGGTTACAAGATACAGGGATGGAATCCAATTATTATTGTCCTAAAGAAATGGAATCAGTATTTAAATGGCGTATTTTTTTAAAAGACATACTATGTGATTGTATAAACAATAAAAGTCTTATGAATTTTGATAGAAAGTATTTAAAATGGTATGCAGACGCACGAAAAGAATTGCCTGATATTATTACAAAGCAATTTATTCAAATTGAAGAAACTAGTGCTAAAATTTGGGATCTAGATAAAATTTTTACAGGTACATGGTATAAAGCATCTGATGCTAATAGTAATATAGCAATTAAAGATATTGAGGCAAAGAAGAGAAATTTAACAATAGTAACTGTGCATGGCTCGAAAGGATGTACATATGATAGTTCACTCGTATTATCAAGTAAAAGTACAAATAGTCAATCTGGTCATTGGAAAGCGCATTGGTTAGATGGAGATGATGAAGATAAAAGAGTTGGTTATGTCGCTAGTACAAGAGCAAAATATTTATTGGTATGGGGGGTTCCAAAACTTTTGCCAGAGGAAAAAACAATTCTAGAGGACTTGGGGTTTGTGGATGGTAATTCAATCATTTAAGATTCTTCAATGGCATACTTATTAGCAATTATTGTGCAAATCTTCGGCAAATGACATTATGAGGGATTTCAGGACTTTCCTTGGAAAGTCCTGAAATATACTTTTGGCAACTTCCGATGGGCGATATCATCTAACAATAA
>CAZJIO010000057.1:5874-22522 GCA_964546035.1 uncultured Eubacteriales bacterium
ACGTTAGTAAATATCGTAGTGTCATAGAGCTTGTGACGTCGTGAAAACGAAACGCTACTTGATCAACCCATTATGTTTACACTATGGAGTACCATCATGAAAAGGTGATAAAGGAAAATACAATTAATATGTAGGTGTGTAAATACTAGGAGTATCTGATTTTGAGATTAACTACTGATGAGTGTTGGAAAATATAATTGATATAATCTATAAAGGAGATGCTGTGATGACTATGAAGAAGAACGAAAAAGATGATCCCAATAAACTAAAAACTGAAGAATATAATACTATTCAAATGTTGTGTACTGCAGGAGCATTTTTGCAGTCTGCAAAAAGATGCAATGAGCCCTCATTTCTACAACTTGGTTGGTCACATCCATTGCTTGTGCCTATAGTGACAAATTTAGCACTTTCATGTGAAATTTTTTTAAAAACGATATTAAGAGAAAATAGTACACCTGAAAAGGGACATAATCTTCTTAAACTTTTTGAATCTTTGCCAGAGGAGACCAAGAAAGATATAGTTGATTCAAGTGATAGTCAAGAATTCATTTCACAATTGAATCAGAATTCATGCCTTTTTGTAGAATGGCGGTACATTTATGAACACCACCTCCGCTCTTTGAGTATTAGTTTTCTTTTTGATTTTGCTGAGAGATTGTCTAATTATACCAAGCAATTAGTTTGATTCCCATTATCCATAAAACTGGTAGTACAAATACTTCCCCTTAAGTTTACTATGAGCAGGTATAAGAAGAGCCTCTGTCTCTGTATTGCATAGATATCTCGCAAAGATTTCACAAGGAGAGCAAATGAAGATAACAACTCCAAAAAAGGTTAAAAGATTCATCCTTATCTTAATAGTTGCAGTTGTGTGCATTCTTGCATTTAGATACACAAAGCCCTATTATCTTCTACAGTATCAAATACATCAAGCTGATCTAATCATCGCAAATGTAGATTTTGAGCGACAAAGCATCGGTGATAATATCCTAAAAGGACAATATGAAATTCCGCAAGATAGTTGGTTAATGGGGATGGAATATAGTTATGGGAAGAACACAATAGATACTGTAGTTTATGGCGAAAGGATGTGGGTGGATAAAGCTCGGTATGTGAGTTATAGTCTTAGGAATACATTCTACCAGGGGCAAGTGATAAAACAAGAATATACTTTTGAAAAACCATTTCATTTAATAAATATCTATGAACAACTTAAAATCATTTATGGAATACCAACTAATGATCATGAAATTTTGAACCAATTAAAAAAGTATATGTTTGGAAAAACACATTTTGGAGATGCCTACGCAAGAAAAGAATCACCTCCGAGTTACATCTCCTTATATGAATGGGATATGCCTGAATATACAGTACTATTTCGAATTGCGGAGCTGTACAAATTTGGAAATGCAAATGAGCTGGAAGTTATTCTACAGATAAAACCGGAGATACTTGAGGCAAGGATTAATGCTATTAAAGAGAACGCTGTACATAAACTTGATGAGCTTAAGTTGATGGGAATAGATCCATTTTACGAAAGATTTTCACGTGGGAAAATAGTAGACCATTGGGTACTCTTAAATGCAAATACCGGGAATATCACAGAGTATCAAGATCGAGACGTGTATGATTATTCTTATGCAAAGCTGGGTATAGTCATCCTATGCTATAAAGCTGAAGAAACGCCTTTTGGAACGTTTTATCAGTTTGCTAGTACTGATGGCAAGGTTTTAGTTGATCAGGTCACAGGATATCGTAGGACTCATGCTGGTGAAAAGGTACAAATAACAGCGGTTGAATTGCAGGGTAATACCTATATAGAGAAGAGATTTCAGTTATCTATGACTGAAGATGAGGTTGAATTGGTAGAAGTCCAAGAATTTGAGCAAATCGTAACAGATATTCCTGAGTCCCAAACATTCAACGAACAAAATGCTTTTCTTAAAGATGTGCCAGATGCAAGCCTTAAGATATACAACAATTTAATTATGTATAAAAATGAAAAAAGACCAGATACCATTTTTTACGATATGTCTGGAAATCTTATCGATGGTATTGTAGATTATGGCGGTCTGTATTGTAACTTATTTTACAAAAATCCAAATGAAAGAATAGACCAAGAATTTACACGCTTCGTGAGCCGACAGGGTAACGAATTACCTCGAGCCTCAGAAACCAATAATTATACCGTCCAGACTACTGTGGACTTAAGTGAAGCCTATATTTATATGAGGAGATTTGAAGGAATCTTCATCTTTAGCCCGAATCAGGAAGTTTATAGTTATCCTTCTCATATTACAATAGACTTCTTGAAAATGAGTAATACATTGAAAGGACCTTTGTTCTGTGTTGAAGACACAAAAAGTAAATTGTACAATGTTATCACTTTAAAGGGTGAACTATTGATGGCATGGAATGCGGATGTGATTGATCGTGTCATATCAGAGGAATTCATATTAGGACAGGGCCAAGTGAAAGATATGTCTGGAAAAGTCATGGTACAGGTTCCACCAGATGCACAATGGGTAGGCGATCACCTGTTTATTTTTAAAAGTGAAAATGGCAGTTACCGTGTCACAGATTGGAACGGAGATCCAGTATTTAATCAATATCAGCAGATATTTTAGTTAAAGCGAAAACTTTTGATGATGTTATTTCCATCCATGAGAATTTTGTGAGTATCAATATGAAATGGATCATGCAAATTCCAACCTATGTTGATTTCAAGAGCTTACCATTATGTTTATAATACCAAAAAGACGCGGTTGCATTTTAACATGATATTGGAAATTGTGATTAGTTATTTATAATGAGTGACGTTATAGCGATAATGAAGCAGTATTTTTGAAGGAGAACCCAGAAATGAATTTATACACAAAAAGATTATTATTGGTTCAGTCAGGACCCCAATACCTTTTATCCACAGATGAATATGCGCGTGATTTAGAAAACACTAAATATATGGTACACTTGCCCAATGCAGATATTAACGAGACTAAAAGCTTTTTGGATAATGTGCATGCAGAGTGGCAAAAAAGTGATCCACAGTTTTATGAATTTGCTATATTACTGGATGTTGAACATATTGGAGCAGCCAGTATATATATAAACAGGGATATCTCAGAAGGCGAGCTTGGTTGGATTATTTCGAAGAAATACTGGGGAAATGGATACGCTGAAGAAGCGGCAAGAGAAATAATGAACTTTGCGATAAAAGAATTAAAAGTCACCAAATTTATTGCAACATGTGATAGTGAAAATATCAGCTCTTATAAAGTGATGGAGAAGTTAGGCATGTCATTAGTATCTAAAACCAGAGGTCGCAGGAATAAATCATCAGATGAGGATAGAGAAGAATTATTGTATTCTAGAGTTACTTGCAGAGTCTTATGATAGAGCAATAGATTTAGGGCGAAGAGGCATTGATTCATATAAAGAACTACCCGCATACATTACAAATGATCCGAATTATCCTTTATTTTTGAAAATGCAGAAAGATGGAACATCTTATCATTCACGCCGTATTAGATATCAATGAGTTTGAATAACACATTCCAAAACTTATTCAGATACTAAATTATGTAAGTCATAATGAGTTAATGAAGAGGATTGCTAAATCAAAATATTGTTAATCCATGTCAGCCCATTTAGAAAATATTGATAAGATGGCTGATACCACGAATGAGGCACGCTATGCATTGTGAATCCAAATTTGCTACCATGGAAATTCAGAAAGATTTGTAAAGTAATTGGAGATAATTATGACTGAATTAACCGAATACATAAAACATGAATTATACTCACACGGTGCTGATCTAGTGGGGTTTGGTGATCTCTCTGCGCTTCCCACGGAGGTGCGGTGCAGCATGACGGTCGGTGTCTGTGTAGCAGTGAAATACCCGAAAGAGGTTATACGTGGCATTGTTGACCTGCCAACAAAAGCGTATTACGACCAATACAATTTGATTAATGAAAAGCTCGATATGCTGGTTACATATGGCGCAAACATTATAAAAGATCTTGGTTATGAAGCGCTACCACAGACAAGAGCATATGTGGAACAATTTGAAAAGGTTTATACAACAAGATTACCACATAAAACGGTTGCCACTCGCGCTGGACTTGGATGGATTGGAAAAAGCGCTTTGCTTGTAACCAAACAATACGGTTCGATGATCCGTATATCTTCAATTCTTACAAATACACCTCTGGAAACCGCACAGCCGATAGACATGTCAGAGTGCGGCAATTGTAATGAATGTACGGACGCTTGCCCTGCTAGAGCAATTTCCGGCAAGTTATGGAATGTAGGTATGGACAGGGACACATTTTACAATGCGGCGTTTTGCCGAAAAACGGCAAGAGAACGCGCAATGAAGGGATTTGGTATTGAGATTACTCAGTGCGGAAAATGTATTGAAGTTTGCCCTTATACAAAAAGGTATCTGAGCGAGATTGAATGAATAGAGATTATGAGCAAACGAATTGATTTATTTACAGACAGTGGGAACTGAATTCAATGAACAAATACAATAATCATATAAACAGGAGGATCAACTTATGCCTATTACAAAACTAGCTCTAGAGAATCTCGGAGTACTGGGAATCAGAAAGGAACGTCTGGAAGTATTGGAAAATTTGTTGCAACGCTTTATGAAAGAAGATGTTCGCCAAGCGATTCTGATTAAAGTCGTGAAAAAAGGAATCCCCATCTTCGAAGGTACATATGGAAGAAGCTCAAGAGACTATGGCTTAAAGATGGATACAATCTTTCAGGTTTGCTCCATCTCGAAACCGGTGATCGGAACATTGTTGTTTATGTTGCAGGAGGATGGACTTGTTGATCTGGCCGATCCGGTTTACAAGTATCTACCTGAATTCAATCAGGGGGGTAGAGAAAAAATATGCCTTTGGCATTTTTTAACCCATACAAGTGGACTTATGGATGATGAAATATGGAATGAAACAAAGAAATACGTCGTAGACGAACTGGGTATGCATGAATTCAAAGAGGATTTTACGAATGAAGAAGTAAATGCTTATTTCTCAGAAGTGAGAGAAAAATTGGGGATTCTACCGGAATCAAAGGGCAGAATGGCAGATGTGGAATATGTTATTTCCTTAAGACTTCCAATCAAAAAAGAACCTCGCAGCCACATGACTTATTTCAATTATGGCTTTCAGAGATTAAAAGACGTTATTGAGGTGGCTTCTGGTGAGTCCATTGATCAATATGCCAAAAGGAAGTTGTTTGACCCTCTTGGAATGCAAAACACTGCGTGGAAATTACCAAAAGATCTATGGCATAAAGTAATCGGACGATTTGATGAGGCTTTAGCATCAAAATGGTTTAATTCTGACAAAAACAATGAAAATGAGAGCGGATCGGGCGGAATGAAAACGACTATAGATGACATTCTGAAATACCAACAAATGATATTAAATGGTGGTGTTTATGACGGCGTTCGTTATCTATCAAAAGCGAGTTTAAAACTTCTTTCCATCAATCACAACCAAGGGGTTGAGAGTAACGGTAGTGAAGAATTTTCTACGTGGGCTCTTGCCTGGAACTTGAAAGGCAACAAGAAGGATGATGCCGGAATGCTTCGCTCTTCCACTAGTATTGAACACGGAGGTTATGCTGGAACGAAGATACTGGTAGATCCGGAATATGATTTAGCTATAGCCTGCTTCTCTGTCGAATATGAAAGACTGGTGGATGAGAAATACGTTGGAATCATGGGCAAAATAAATAATGTGATATACGCTGCTTTTGAGTGAGTAGCAGGGTAAATAGAATAAAGTTGTTGTAGTGTAGATTATTTATATAAGGAGGTAGTAGTGTTATGGACGATGAATTAAAAATCAAAATGTACTCATTTACGTTGGATAGCAAAGACCCTCATGGATTAGCTAAATTTTATGGGGCGTTGCTCAAGTGGGAAGTCGTGGTTATCGATGAAGGATGGGCATGTGTATATGCGCCAGGAACCAATCAGGGAACATATCCGGCTATATTGTTTCAACGAAATTCTGAGTATCAATCGCCTGTGTGGCCGGAAGAGCCTGATGCTCAACAGCAAATGGCACATGTAGACTTTGCAGTTAATGATTTAGAAAAAGCAGTTCAATATGCAATCCAGTGTGGAGCAACAATCGCAGGTGAGCAATTTTCTGATCATTGGAGAGTTATGTTTGACCCCGCCGGACACCCTTTTTGTTTATGTCAAATGAAAGCGATTATCGAGAGTGCCCATTTTGGGTTGTTATAGAAAATCATGAAATTGAGAGGATATTCCTGTAAATGCGGGTTTGATGGATGGTTTACCTCTATGGTTAGTACAACAAGATCAACGCTATTAAACCCCCTCATCAATTTTTATATAAGCAAATTTTTATAAAAGATAAAAAAATATCATTCTGAAAGGATCCAACTTTTGAGGATAAGTTTGGAGTGATGTTGTTATACGACATCGTCGTAACTATAAGATCAAGAGCTGAAGGTGAAAAAGTTGGTTAATAATGTAAATGCTACATATGATGTTACTTTAAAGGTTGAAGTTGAAAATCAGTTTTTATATTCAGATGTAAAGCTGAATTATCGGTGTAGTGTTACTAGCGCAAACGAACTTAAGTTCTATATTTATAAAGATATTGAAGTAGAACATATAATTTGTGATAGAGCAATGAATTATAACGTTAGCACTCAGGTAGCTAAATGCAACCCTTTTGTTTTGGAATCCAAGTTGATTAAGCTTACGTTTGTTGAGTATTTATATGAAGGCGATATTATTAGTCTCAATTTTAAGTATAAAGGTAGGATAAATATTGTAACACAGTATGGGATAAATAGATTGACAAAAGATTGGATTGAGTTAGGTTTATATACTCCTTGGTTTCCATTAACGGAGAAACTTGAAAGGGCATTGTTTAATACAAGAATTTACATAGATGATGGTTATGAAATAATTAACGCGAAAAAATCTGGTAATTATTCTGTTTTAGAACAGTTAATACCTCATGCTGATTGTACAATAATAGCTTCCAAGTGGTTTAAGAATGAAAGCTATCATAATGAAGAAATTAATGTTAATGTTTATTATAATGATGATGACCATTTAAACTGGGCAAAACAAGTAATAAGTTACGCGTGTATTATACTAAATAAATATAAACGATTTGGAAAGATTGATAATCAGGAACTATCATTAGTAATTGCACCAAGAGAAGATGGTGGCGGATATTGTAGACCAGGATTAATTGTATTGACACCAAAGAATAATTTTGAAAATGAGTTAGATTATTTTAAATTCATTGCACATGAATTTGCTCATTTATGGTGGTGTAATTGTAGAAATACAAATACTTGGGAAGATTGGCTAAACGAATCATTCGCTGAATATTCTGCTCTTATAGTTCTCAGAGAAGTTTATGGTGAAGAAAAATTTGACGATTATATTGAAATTTACAATGAAAGTACTAAAGACTTACCGCCTATTAAGAACTTAGATAGGAAGCATGCAAAAGCCTATCAAGTACTCTATAAAAAAGGTCCAGTATTATTAAACAATTTGGAAAAAAACATTGGAAGAGAAAAATTCACTGAATTGTTGAGTAAGGTATATGCTTGTAACATAGATACTACTGAAAATTTTCTAGAGAAATTATGTGAGACTACCAATAAGGTGGACAAAGAATTATTTGAATTACTATTATTAAAATGAGAGGCTGTGAAAATGAAAAGGATTGAGATGACCAACCCCCATCACATTATTATTTTCGGAGCAAACGGTAGTGGGAAATCAGCTCTTGGACAAGAGCTGGCTCGCGTTCTTAATTGTAAACATATGGATGTTGAGGATTATCATTTTATCAAATCAGAAATCCCATATACCGTAGTGCGTTCCCGCGAGGAGTGCTTGGATTTAATGCTTGAAGACATAGAAAAATACCATTCATTTGTTCTTTCTGCTGTCACCGGAGATTTTGGTGATGAAATATCCTCTATGTATGATCTGGCGGTATTTTTAGTTGCACCAATTGAAACCCGTATGGAACGCATTGGGAAACGAGAATATATAAAACATGGTGATCGCATTAGTATTGACAAATGGGCTGAAACACTTACTTGCCCCATTATTCATGTGGATGGAACCCATGATTATAAGAAAACAGCCACTGATCTAGTAAACAGATGCTACAAAGCATAAAAGCATAAAAACATAAAATTGAGAGGTTATAGAAGAGGTACATCACATGTCACTGATACAAGTAGAAAATTTGACAAAAGAATTTAGACAGGCGAAGCGAAAACCTGGGATATCAGGTGCAATTCAGCATATGTTTTCACCCCAATATACTAAGAAACGAGCAGTAGATGGGGTTAATTTATCCATTGAAAAGGGTGAAAGCGTTGCTTATGTAGGGCCAAATGGCGCAGGCAAATCAACGACGATTAAAATGTTAACGGGTATACTCGTGCCGACATCTGGCAAAATCATCGTTGATGGATTGGTACCCCACAAACAGCGGATGGAGAACGCTAGAAAAATCGGAGTTGTCTTTGGCCAGAGAACTCAGCTCTGGTGGGATATACCCATATCAGAATCCCTATATTTACTAAAAGATATCTATGAAATTCCGAAAGATGCTTATCAAAAAAATATGGAGCTCTTTACGGATCTTCTAGGGTTAAATGAGTTTATGCATCTATCGGCCAGAAAAATATCCTTAGGCCAGAGAATGCGAGCTGACTTAGCGGCAGCACTGCTACATAATCCGGAAATCGTCTATTTAGATGAGCCGACCATTGGACTTGACATAGCTGTGAAGCTTAAGATTCGCCAGTTTATCAAGCAAGTCAACAAAGAAAACGGAACGACGATCATGCTGACGACCCATGATTTAGATGATATAGAAGATTTGTGCAAACGTCTTGTCATCATAGATGAAGGTAGAATCATATTTGATGGGGAGCTCCAAGCCGTGAAGGACGTATTTGCAAAAGAGAGGACCATTCACTTTGAAATGAGAAAAGAAATTGCAACGGTTGCTCAAATCGTCGAAAACATTCCAGGGGCAATTCTAGAAAAGAACGAACCTCTACAGTTTTCCATTCGATTCGACCGATTTAAAATCTCGGCGGGTGATATCATTGGTGCTGTTATTGGTCAAGGTGAGGTCGTTGATATCCGTATTGATGAACCTCAGATTGAACAAGTGATTAGGCAGGTCTACAGCAGAGAGTTGAATCTCAATACGGATGAATACTCGACCTATACTCAAAATACCATTTCATAAGAACAGAGGGAGGGGACGTCAATGTTTAAAAAGAAATACAGATCTCTGTGTAAAATCTCCATGCAAAATACCATTGCGTATAGAAGTTCGTTTATCATTAACACGGCTGCAAGTTTATTTGCCATTATTTCCTTACTCTTTTTATGGAAGGCTATTTATGGCGGCAGGGTAGAACTCAGTGGGTATACTTGGAATCAAATGAAGGCTTATCTGCTCATTACTTTTATTACAAGCACCTTGTTGTCCTGGTATTCTGAATCTGCTATCTCAAGGAAAATCTTAGATGGAACAGTCGCCATGGATTTGCTAAAGCCACTGGATTTTCGAAAAGCGCGTCTTGCCGAGACTATCGGAGCAAGTGTTTTTGAAAGCATTATTGGTATCGTCATGAGTTGTATCATTATTTTTATATTTTCAGGCATTATGTTGCCAGCAAGTGCTATGGCAACCCTTTTCTTTTTAGTGAGTATGGTGATTTCAGTGCTCACCAAATTTGGAATCGTATACATAGCAGGTTTATTTTGCTTTTGGACTTCTAATTCCCTTGGAATTGCTTGGGCTAGGGCGGCCATCACCAATTTCTTTTCTGGTGCCTTGGTACCACTCACTTTTTTCCCAGGCTGGCTAGAGCGCATCGCTTTGGCACTCCCCTTTAAAGGTATTGTTTACGTACCTGCTTCCATTTATCTTGGACAGTTTCAAGGATGGGACGCATTACTTGCAATAGGTCAACAAATACTTTGGTTGTTTATTTTATGGGGTATCGGTAAATTGTTGTGGAATTGGGCCTTAAAGCAGGTCACCATTTTTGGAGGTTGATATGATCAGAAAAAAACTTTACAGAATGTTATATTTGTATGTTCGGTTAATGGGGCAAAATTTCAAGGCGTTGATGGGTTTTCATGCTGATTTTACAATCATGTTGGTGGCTTCTGCATTTACGCAGCTTTTAGGGATTGCATTTTTATGGGTTATTTACAAACGTATTCCGGATATCAATGGTTGGGAATTTTGGGAAGTCACTTTTATTTATGCTATGATTTACTTTACGGAAGGCTTTGGTTCCTTGTTTTTTGAAGGTACCTGGAACATTGGTGGACTTGTTAACCGGGGAGAATTGGACCGGATGCTGGTGAGACCCGTTTCACCTATTTTGCAAGTCATTACCTCTAGGGTAGGTATTAATGGCATCAGTAATATTGTCATCGGTATGATCATTATCGTACAATCCTTTCAACATGTTCATGTGGAGTGGACGCCACTTAAGGTCTTCATGACCATAGTTTTAATGATTTCGGCCATTGTCATTAGAGTCGCTATTAATTTTACTGCAAATAGCGCGACCTTTTGGACCCATTTACCGAACAATTCGTTTTCTCTCATGGTACATAGCGTTTCGGATTTCGCGAAATATCCGATTACCATCTATTCCTTTGGGTTGCAGGCTTTTGTTACTGCCGTGATTCCTTTTGCATTCATTAGCTTTTTCCCTGCTGCTTATATTTTTGGAAAAGGGAATATTGGGGTAGTTGGGTTGATATCACCGATCATAGCTATTTATTGCTGTGTAGTTGCGGTCACTGTTTTTAACAGGGGGTTAGGCAGATATGAAAGCGCTGGGAATTAAGGAGAGGATCAAAACTATGAAATATGAAATAATTTATTTACAAAAAGAGACATGGAAGGGAACCATTCTTCCAATTGGGTATAAAACAGATCAATATTATGATGTGATCGTCAATAAAGCAGAGACAGGATTTATTATTGAGATAGAAAAGAAAAACTTTATAAAGCCTGTGACCCATACACAGGAAGAATATGATTTCCCTGACAAACTATATGCAGATCACTGGGAGAATGCACATGCCTGGGGTGTGGTAGTGAATGATGAATTGGTTGCTGCTATGGAGACGGACCAAGAATTATGGTCAAATCGCCTTAGGCTTACAGAACTTTGGGTATCAGAAAAATTTCAAAAGATGGGAATTGGTCATACACTCCTTGAAGTGGCAAAGGAACAAGCAAGAAGAGAACGCAGACGGGCAATTATATTGGAAACACAATCTTGTAATGTGAATGCAATCGATTTTTATCAGCATGAGGGCTTTAACCTGATTGGTATGGATACCTGCTGTTACAAGAATAATGATTTGCAAAGAAAAGAAGTCAGGTTAGAATTTGGTTGGTTTCCGGAAGTAAAGAAAAAATTAGGCATCGAAGAAATAGAAATGAGAATGGAAACAGAGGATGACTGGTACCAGGTAGAACTCATGACACAACATGCATTTTGGAACAAACATCATCTTGGCTGTGACGAACATTACCTTGTGCATAAATTACGACAAGATCAAGACTATCTTCCAGAGCTCAGCAAAATAGCACTCAAAGATGGTGTTGTCATAGGTTGTATCATGTATTCAAAGGCGGTGGTAGTTGATGGTCCTACAACACATGAAGTAATCACTTTTGGACCTCTATGTATAGAGCCTAAATGGCAGGGAAGCGGCGTTGGCGAACACTTATTAAGAGAAACGATGAAACTAGCTGCAAATGCAGGGTATAAAGGTATTGTCATTTTTGGAGAGCCAGATTATTATCCTCGTATAGGATTTAAAACCTGTGATAACTTTAATATCACAACTGCTGATGGTAAAAATTTTGATGCATTTATGGGACTTGAATTGGTAGAAGGTGGTATGAAAGAGGTCAAAGGAAAATTTTACGAATCAAACGTCTTTGAAGATCTTCCTAAGGAAGAAGTGGAAGAATACAATAAGAAATTTCCGGAATTGCAGAAACTAAGATTTCCAGGACAATGGGATTAAAGTTGAGAGAGTTATGAAAAATAGGAGATTACTATGAGAAAAGTAATAAAGTTTTTATTGGCACTATTATTAGTCCTAAGTTTAGGGAGTGAAAGCATTGTTATTGCAGCAAATGTGGATAATACAGATAAGGCTGATGCCATGAAAGCAATCGGCCTATTCAGCGGAACATCTAAAGGCTATGAACTGGATCGTGCACCAACACGCCTTGAGGCTGCAGTTATGTTGGTCCGTCTCCTTGGCAAAGAAACGGAGGCGAGGTCAGTCACATCAGCACATCCTTTTACAGATGTCCCCAAATGGGCAGACCCATATGTTGGGTTTATGTATTCGAATGACCTCACTGCTGGAATCGGGAACAACCTTTTCGGATCAGATAAGTTCGTTGACAGTAAGTCTTATATGACATTTGTATTGAGAGCACTAGGTTATAGCGATTCTAATGGAGATTTTACATGGACAACTGCTATGGAATTTGCCGTTAAAAAGGGCCTTCTTTCAGATACAGAACGTAAAAATATCATTGGCCAAAGCTTTTTAAGAGATGAATTGGTTTATTTATCCTACAAAGGGTTAAAGGGAAAATTAAAGGATGAGCCAAACTCGTTAGCGGATAAACTTATTGAAAATGGGATAATTGAACCACAAGCTGCTGTTACCAATGGATTTATTGACAAGGAGAAGTATCGTGCTGTTTTATCTCCTAAAGTTAGAGCGGAAGGCGAATTCACGGGTATAGACACAACCCAAGATGTGTTTATCTACAATGAAGGTGAAGCAAATTTCTTTAACTATATTAATGGAAGTGGCGTACAACTCTCTTTACCTAAAATGGAGGGATGGGATAATAATTTGGTAGCCCGCCTAGATTTTTAAAAAGGAAGTATCAAAATAAAAACAACCTATTCAGTGATCATTGATTCTAGATTAGTTACGGATAGTCGGATGACCTATACCTTTGGAACACCTGATGAAGTATATGATAAGATTACATACAAAGTATTTGAGATGAATAAATTTTTCATCTATGATGGCTTTGGCGATGTTAAATTTCACAAGATTTCATGGGAAAATAAAAACGATGCTCTAACACTCTTTAACAAGTCTAAGTATATTGCAGTAGATTATATAAACAGCAATAATATCAATGTTAATGAAGAAAGACTTGTAGCACATGCTTTGATAAATGACATGACCTTTTATACGGGCAAGGATCCATACCAGCTTGTTCATGTCTCTAATGCTAATGGCAAACTTGAAGCAGTTAATGGGTATAAGAGGCTTGTAATAATGAGTGGTTCTTCCCCTTATGTATTTCACTTTGCTTCGTCTACAACTCATGCCACCAGTCTAGCAGTTTGGGATTTTGGTAACGGTAAATATGAATATGAAATTATTGGAAATACCAAACAGTATCATACGTTTGTTTTGCGAGATGCGAATTATCGCGTTACAGATATCATTCAATTTACAAAATAGGTTGTAACAAACAGATTAAATTATGAGAGGAGAAAAATAATGTTTGTACTTACACTTTTGCTGGTTTGTACCTTGTATTTTAGTATGATAGCACCATTTGCTTTTGGCGATATAGCTTTAGTTCAAATGATAGTATTTGGTTTACTGGTTCTAGTTCCTGTGGTAAATTGTGTTTATGGACTTGTTGCATGGCGTGGGTCAGGAGATAAGAGGAAATTAGTTGAGAGATGGAAGAAGATTTTATTAATTACTAAAATTGTATTGATTCCATTTTACATAGCAAATTTTATTGCATGGTTTTTAGCAACAGTTGTAGGGATGGTACCAGTGTTTATGTTTCTGCTCGTACTCGCGCCAGTGATGGGGTTTATTTTTACCTATTGGATATTTCTTTCTACAATCACGTATTCTATAGCAATATTTAAGGTGTATTACAATGAAGGTTACTATCCTAAGTGGGTATTTGTTATTTTACTTTTATCACAATTCATATTTGTCATAGATATACTTGGTGTTGTTATATTAGAAATTATGATAAGGATCAAAAATAAGAAGTTAAAAAGAGAAAAATCATTGTGATTAATAGGAGGCTTACTATGTGGGAATACAAAACTGAGACATTTGATTCAACCTTCGATACAAAACGTTCAATTAAAGCGAAATGTAATACGGTACTTGAAAAATGCGGTAATGAAGGTTGGGAACTTGTTAACTTTCAATGTGCAGGTGCATTCGGTTCAATGATGATCTTAGTTTTTAAAAGGAAAAAGCTTTAGTTGACATTGTACACTGGTATTAATGAAGTCAATATGAGGTGGAAGATGTTGAAAAGAAAAGGTGTATATTTTTTAATAACAATTTTATGTTTTGCACTGTGTGTTTTAATTGTTAAGACTATGAGTAATTTCCAAACGATCAGAGGCTTTATTGGTGATGTGATTGTAACTGTTTTAATATATTGTAGCGTCAAGACATTCATTAGAATTAGACCAATAAAGCTTAGTTTAATTGTCCTGGTATTCTCATATGCAGTCGAATGTCTACAGTACTTAAATTTTATTGATATCATTGGACTCGGGGAAAACAAAATAGCTAGAATAGTTATTGGGACAACCTTCGATTGGCGAGATTTGGCTGCATATACAATGGGTGTCATATTTGTATACTTGCTTGACACTAAATTGATAGATTCGAGCAGTTACCAAAATCCATCAAGATTTAGTTAGGGAAAATAAAGGAGCATTTTACAATGAAGATTCAATTTCTGGGAACTGCTGCATCACCTTCGATGCCATTACCATTCTGCCGATGTAACGCCTGCAAACAAGCACGTTTGATTAAGGGTAAAAATCTTCGGAGGAGGTCTTCACTCATTATTAATGATGATTTGCTTATTGACATTGGGCCGGATATTATGAGTGCTTCCTATGAACACAATATTTCAGTTACTGATGTTTCTATTTGTTTTCAAACACATTTTCATGAGGATCACTTTGACCCAGAGATGATTATATCAAGACATTCTGATTATGGGAGTGTCGATGTAAGTGAATTGTTATTAGTAGGCTCAAGGCAAACTTTTGAAATGATGGATGTCATTATTGGTAGACGATGTGGTTGTGGAAGTATCTTTGATGAAAAAGTTCAAAATAGTTTCAAGACTAAATTGTTGATCATTGAGCCATTTAAAGGATACCGTATTGGTAAATATCATGTAACGGGCTATCCGGCTAATCATGGTTCGCCAGATCAAGGGTGCTTGCTCTTCAAAATTGGATATGAAGACAAATATATGTTTTATGGGACAGACACATCCATTTTATATGAAGAAATCTGGGAACATCTTGATCTAACAAAGACACAATTTGATTTGATTATTCTTGATAGTACATATGGCATAAATTTTGAATCGAACCAAGGCGATCATCTCGCTGTTAAAGATGTTATCGAGCATGTCCAACGGTTTATCAGTCGTGGATTATTAAAAAGTACAGGTCAAATATACGCAACACATATATCACATGAGGGAATTATGGAGCACTCAGAGTTTGATGCTTATGCAATGAAGCACGGTTATCGAATTGCATTTGATGGTCTTAGTATTGAGGTCTAACTATCAATCGTAATAGGGTACAAGTAAATCAGCAATAAAAACTAAATGAGAGGGTAGAGGTTACATCACATGGAGGATTTAGAACAATACACGGTTCACAAAGCAGTATGTCAAGCAACACCTGAAGAAATTGGCTATGACCCCAACCATTTACAGCTCATTGACGAGTTGCATCAAAGACTGATTAAAAAAGGAGAAATCATTGCTGGTGAATTCATGTTATCTAAGGATGGCAAGGTATTTGTTCATCATGCGACAGGTAAGCTTTGTGGATTTGAGGACCGAGGTGAATATCAATTGAATAGTATTCGACAAATTTATTCTGCAACAAAGGTATTCACTGCAACCGCTATCATGCAACTCGTCGAAAGAGGCTTTATTTTTCTGACCCAACCCGTCTCCCTGTACATCAAAGAGTTTGACACACCACTACATAGAGATATTAATATTTTCAACTTAGTAACGCATACGTCTGGGTTGCAAGGTGACTCAGGTTCTTATTTTGAGCCTTACCCATTTGGTTGGTGGGATATGAAAGGCGATGACTATAACTATATAGAGAAGATTTTATCAGGACGGATTGCTCATGAACGTGGACAGGTATGGGATTATTGTTCGGCAGGGTTTTTCATTCTGGGTGAAATTATAGAACGAGTGTCGGGAATGACCTATGAGGACTTTGTCACTGAAAATATTCTTAAGCCCTTGTGCATGAATAGGTCATTTTTCTATGTACCAGAGGTGCTCTATGGAGAAATGTGTATGACAAGTGATTCCAAAATATATAAAAAGCGTGAGCCAGGCACGAGACCACCCTCTGGAGGTGGACTTAAGTCAACAGTTTCAGATCTTATGATCTTTGCACTGATGATGCTTAATAAGGGAACTTATAATGGAGCTCGCATTTTAGGTAGAAAGACCGTGGAAT
>CAZJIO010000057.1:22532-23667 GCA_964546035.1 uncultured Eubacteriales bacterium
AGAACGCCCGTGCCACCCATCACCCGTAATCAACTCGACCGCGTCCCAGCATTTAAAAAAAAACAAAAAAATAAAGCAAAACAGCAGGGAATTGGCTGGGGCATTAATTCTCAAGATATGATTTCGGATGGGACCTATAATCATGATGGATCGGGCTGCTGTGGCATGTATATTGATCCAAAGGAAAACTTCATTGCAACTTATTTCGTAGCAACTCAACTGGAATGGAGTGGTGAAGCCGTGGTTGGAACCTTAGACATAGCTTGGGCAGGTATAAAATAGAATAAATAAAAAGGGGATATATAAATGAGCAGAATCATTGCAATTGGAGGGGGAGAACTCCGCAAGGGTGCGACACGCTTAATAGATGATGAAATTGTGAGAGCAAGTGGTAAAGATCAACCGAATTTATTATTCATTCCAACTGCAAGTGATGATGCGGAGGGATATGTTGAATCAATCAAACAATATTTTGGCACTGAGTTAGGATGCAAGGTTGAGAGCTTATATCTTTTAAATAATAACACGACTCAAGAGGCTGCTAGAAAACAAATTGAAGCGGCGGATATCATTTACGTGGGTGGTGGTAACACCAAGAAAATGATAGAGATTTGGAAAGAATATGGTGTGGACTTAGCACTGCAACAAGCATATTTAAAAGGAACGATATTGAGCGGCCTCAGCGCGGGTTCGATTTGTTGGTTTGAAAGTGGTAGTAGTGATTCAGAATGTATAGAAGGCAGTGATGAATCGCACTATATTCGTCTAAAGGGACTGAACCTGATCGATGCCCTCCATTGTCCACACTTGGATGAAGACGGCAGGTTTGAGAGTTTAAAAGAACTTATAAAAGGATCGAATCAAGTAGGAATTGGTCTTGAAAACTGTTGTGCCATTGATATCAAAGACAATACCTACAGGATATTGAAATCAAAACTCGAAGCAAAGGCGTATAAAATGTATTACCTTGTTGATGCATTATATTTAGAAGAACTGACCAATAGCGATTATGAAAGCTTAGAAAATTTGTTAAAAAAATGTTTTTAGTGGGAATCAAAGAAGGGAGTGCTTTAGAAGGTTTTGAAGTGCTTTTACTAGGGAGAATAACGTGAATATTACAATTGATGAAATGTCT
>CAZJIO010000057.1:23677-24903 GCA_964546035.1 uncultured Eubacteriales bacterium
ATTACTGATTATGAAAAAGTGCGCCAAATAGATTTCGAGGATGCTGATGCTGAATTTTTAATGTCTTTAAGGAAGGAAGAGAAGGGTTTTAATAGTGTTTTTATTGGAAATCTACTTGTTGGCATTGTGCAACTCATTATCGAAAAAAATGCATTTCTATACATATTTATTGTTTCAGAATTTCGGAATAAGGGAATTGGATGGAATACTCTTCAAATGTGTGAAAAAAGGTTATACATCAATAGAGTTGAAAATATAACAACGACTTATCGAACAGATAATGTTACGGCAAAAAGGTTTGCCAATAAAGCCGGATACAATCGTAAATTTTCATCTGCATATATGAAGTATGCAGACGCTAGATTTGATATTCCAGAACAGCCAATCATGAATTATTGTGATAGAGATTATGACTTGGCACATGAGATATATGCAAAGGCCTTCCATGAGATGCGGATCAGAACAGGTGATTTTCCAGATTCGGTTATTGAACAACCAAGTGAAAATAAGCGTAAACACTGGTCAGAAACAGCCAATGAGCGTTTATTATATATTCAGGATGATAAAATCGTTGGTTATGCTCATATTGATGGAGCTGAAATAGGAAGTGTAGCAGTTAGCTATCATTGCCAAGGACGAGGTATAGGTCGAAATTTTGTGAAATCTATTTGTAATAAAATACTGGATGCAGGAAATGAAGAGGTTTCACTCTATTGTGTACTGGGTAATAAAGCAAGAAGCCTGTATGATAGTCTTGGGTTCCAAGAGGTGTATATTGCGGAGTTTGCAATAAAATCTATTATAGCAAAATGAAAGGTAATATCATGACTAATAAAGAAGTAATTAAGGTTGCGATAGCAAAATCAGCTAGGTTATAGTAAAGAGAAATGATTATATCATGCTAGGACTTTTATTGATCTTTGTAATACAGTTAGCACATTAAATGGGTTTGATGCTCTTGATGAATTGTAAATATCTAGAGTATGAGAATAAAGTCGGAAATTATAAGTTTACCTTGTGGATTGTAAGAATATGTAATACGTGTAGGTCGGAAATAACTATATTAGCATGAGCAACGAAAGTGTCGAGAATACTTAAGTTATATGACACCTTAGTATTTGGTGTTAACAGAGTGACCGCGCCCAAGCCCGTTCCAGCTGAAGTAAACAGTTTCCATTGAGTTAGTAAGAAAAGCCTCGCAGTTTAAGCGATAGCTAATTACCGCA
>CAZJIO010000058.1:0-664 GCA_964546035.1 uncultured Eubacteriales bacterium
TGTTTTGAATATTATTACGAGTGTCAGAACGATATTGTTTATAATATTATCGCTTTATATACTAATGTTGATCTGAACTATAAGTATATTCATTTTCAAACAGAAATGTTTCTGAGTATCATCTTACCTGATTACCAAGAAGATTTTTGTAAAAATGTAATTGTTGAGATATTTTCACTAGGCTATAGTTATATTAGGTTTGGCATTTTAGATTATATGTGGGATGATGAAAAATACAGCTGTTTAGCACAAAAATATGAAAAGGTCGCATTTAATAATGTATTGTCTAGATACTTAAACAAAGTTGGGAAAATATGTCACTACTATAAAAATGAGATTGTTCATTATTCCGGGTTGTGGGGTGTTCCAAATTATGAAGAATTTGAAGCTACATTGCCCTTTGAGATAGCTGGATACAATATGGATAATTCAATTGAATATAAAAAAGAATTGTTAAAAAAAATTAATGAAGATGATTTTATTCGTATAAATGGCATAAGCAATGATGGTGTGAGAACTTATTTATTTGGCAATAAGGAACATAATATTATTGAGGAAATAAAAAATCGTGGTTTAAATGTTCCTATTGAGGGAATATATTACGTTGAATTATTTAAAAGTAAGCAATTTTTTGAATATTGTAATTATTTAAAATCAGTGAATA
>CAZJIO010000058.1:825-3266 GCA_964546035.1 uncultured Eubacteriales bacterium
TTTTGCAAACAAATAAAAACGAATTGATCATTAAGAAACATATTTTAAACAAATATTTAATAGAAAATGATATGAAAATAATTTGGGTGTTTGAAGAAAATGAAGATACGGAAGATTCAATATTTCAGTATGATGGTCAAGAGTTCCATAAGATTCAAGGGTAAATTTTATATGAAAAATTGTGAATAAATTATTCATAACTGATAGGTATTAACAACAAATTAATATACTTATGAATGTATAAAAATGTGAGAGGTGATTCTATGCCAGATTATTTAGAATATCAAAAATCAGTAGCAGCTGAATTTAAAGCTTTTGAAAACCGCGTTAGAAATCTAATTGATGATAGTCATTGGGGAGAGGAGGGTCACTTTAAAGAAGTTATATTAATGAATTATTTAAAACGTGTCTTACCAAAGCATCTTTCAGTTGGCACTGGATTTGTTAGAAATAAAGATACATTAACAAAACAAATAGACATAATAATATATGACAATTCATTTCCATTACTGTTCTCTGAAGGAGATTTTATCATTGCAACACCGGTGAATGTTATTGGAATCATAGAAGTAAAAAGCAACATCAGTCCTGATGGAATCTGTAACATAATTGATCGAGCAAATACTAATGCTGCAATAATAAGTGGTGAAACTGATATGTCTCTATTTAATGGAATTTTCTCGTTTAATAGTAGTAATGAAGAGCCGGATCTTTATATAAAACACTTAGCAGAGTTTGATTATACTAAGTTAATAGAATTAAAACATTTTAATCAAATTTTGTCCAATAGACTATATTCTTGTGTTAACCATATATCTTTAGGGGATAGGTTTTTTATAAAACTTTGGCCAGTTGGTCAGAATTGTGATAATCAGTTTTTTTCCACAAATATTGGCTCTCCTCATTATAGTTTATATGATATGGAAGATGGACTTTCATTTTCTTATTTCTTATCCAATTTACAAGAATTTATAATAAGGAGGGTTACAGGATATTTAAGAGCCGAACTCCCTGAAGAATTGGAATTGTTTTTATATCCAATCCCAGAAGGTAAAGAGGCACACTTGATAGATAGAATAGAATTATCATGTGCAGAAATAGTGGAAAAATTAGATCCTAGTTAGAGGGATTGTAGAATATTATGAGCTTTTTTATTATAATAGTAAATACTTACTATTTAGAACGTTCTTAATAATATTGTATTGAATGATGAGTACTTACAAAGCCACATAAAATTGTATCTTATTCATATCCAAGCTGATATGCTATGTATATAACTAGAGAATATTTAAGGAGGAAAATGTATGAATAATCATAGAATAAATGCGATCATTGTTGGGATATTTTATATACTAGCTGCAGTTACTTCTATTATAGCTGTTGTTTTTTATCAACCTATTTTATCAGATGAATGGTACACAGTTGTGGAAAATGGGCTTGAGACTAAGATTTTAGTGGGTGTAATTAATGAGTTGGCAGTGGTGGCAACAGTAATTGGTACTACTGTTATGTTGTTTCCTTATTTGCGTGGATGGAATGAGCATGCATCATTAGGCTATCTATGTTTTAGATTTATGGAAGCAGTATTAATAACAATTGGGATTGTATCCATATTAGTTCTTTTGCACTTGAGTGGACAATACGCTGCGGGAAGTGTAGATGATTTTAGCAATCTGACACCTATTGGATTATTGCTGCAATCTGTTTATCGATGGACCTCACTATTAGGACCTAATATTATGCTTGGATTGAATACCGTTTTATATAGTTATCTATTGTTTAGGACAAAGTTAGTGCCAAAAAAATTAGCAAGTTTTGGAATGCTGACAGCTATCATGGTTTTTATTGCAGGTATTCTTGATATGTTTGGTGTTATAGGAACATACTCAACAGCGAAAGCATTAATAGCACTTCCGGTAGGTGTCTATGAAATAAGTTTGGCAGTATGGTTGATTATAAAAGGATTTAATCTGGGGAATATGTACATAGAAAAATGAAAATAAATACCGTAGACATAAAAAGGGTGCATTTTTTTTTCGGAATCACTGGGTGCAATGGGACTTGGCATCGGAACCTGTTACAGCAACAATTAATTAAACATGGGTTTTGGAGGTCGGAGGCAGTTGCTTTGGCGTTCCTTACTTATAAGGAATTATGAATAGGAAATATTTTCATGAAGATATCAGTCATTTCTTCGCAATTCTTCTCAAAGTCATTTTCTACCCAAACATTCAGCATATTCCATAATCCACCAGCAACAAAGACCGCGTCGTAATATTGCAATTCACTGTCTGTAAAACGACGATTTTTAATGATAGGCAGTGATTCCATATCCTTCAAAAACTCTACAAAGATACTGATAAGAATCGGGAGACTGTTCTTTTTTAAAAGGAGGAGGAGATTTCTCTGGCTGAACCAATAGGTAAAATATTCTTTAGCTA
>CAZJIO010000058.1:3289-7709 GCA_964546035.1 uncultured Eubacteriales bacterium
GGTGTCAAGCACTCATAAGACTGAAGTATTTCAATATATTCACTTACCAGGGTATCAAAATGATAGTTTAGAATGTCTTCTTTTGTTTCGAAATTTGTATAAAATGTACGTCTGGAAAGTTTCGCTCTGTCTGTAAGCTCTTTGATTGATATGTTCTCATAACTTTTCTCATCCATAAGTTCCAGCAATGCTGCAACTAAATACAGTTTAGAACGAATGGATGCTGGATTCTCACTTGTATTTATCATGGGAGTACCTGCTTTCACATATTTTCATTTGTGTATAACTTATGTTAACCATATTGACTTATCAACTAGGGCATATTATAATCCATATTACAAACTTACGCAAGTGTGTAAAATTGAACATAAGCGAAAGAAAGGCGATTGGAGAATTAATTATGACAGAAAAAATGAAAAGTAAGTGGACTGCAGCAGATATCCCCTCACAAAAAGGTCGATCAGTCGTTATTACAGGAACCGGTGGAATTGGCTATGAAATAGCAGTGGAGATGACGCGAGCAGGAGCAGAAGTTATCATGGCGGGTCGGAACATCGAAAAAGGAAAAGAAGCGATAAGTAAGATTAAAAAAATGAATCTTGCTGGGAATATACGTTTTGAAAAACTCGACCTAGCAGATCTTGAATCTATAAAGGCATTTGGCGAACGGATGAGATCACAACGCAAAAGTTTGGATATTCTTGTTAACAATGCAGCTGTAATGACTCCGCCTCAACGTTTGGTTACAAAAGATGGGTTTGAATTGCAAATGGGCACAAATTATCTTGGACATTTTGCATTAACAGCACATTTGCTTCCTCTTCTACAGAAAGGAAATAAGCCGAGGGTGGTCAATTTGAGTAGTATAGCACATCTTTCAGGAGCTATAAATTTCGATGATCTTCAATCAGAGCATCATTACAAACCAATGGTAAGCTATTCTCAGTCCAAACTTGCTTGCCTAATGTTTTCATTTGAACTACAACGACGAAGTGATGCAGAGGGATGGGGTATTATTAGTATGGGTGCACATCCGGGCATCTCAAGGACGGAATTGATCCCAAATGGAGCGGGGAAGAATAGCCCTGCGGGAATCGCTCGTCGTTTATTGGGACCGATTATGTTTCAACCAGCAGCCCATGGAGCCTGGCCAGCACTTTTTGCCGCGACAGCGGAAGATGCAACAGGTGGTACATATTACGGACCTTCGAGAATGAATGAAATGAGAGGGTATCCTAAATTAGCTAAAATTGCACCACAGGCAATGGATGTTCAGGTTGCTACAAAGCTGTGGGAAGAATCTGAAAAGCAGACAAAGGTTAAGTTTGTATAATAGAGACACCAGTAATAAGTGGGACGTTCTTGCGAAAACCGAGTAGATATGGGTTTTCGTTAGGGCGTTTTTTTGTTTTGTACAGAGAATACCTACGGAAATAAACTGGTTGACGAGTTAAGGTATTCATCAATATAAATTCACAAATTATTCGGACAAGTAATATATTATAGTATAGAAAGGAGGGAAAGAATTTGTCTGGTAGAACGTATTGTTGGGATGATAGTAACTACAAGAGAAGATATGAAGAACGAGGATCTTGTCATAAAGATCGCGAAGAATATATCACACAAGACATTGAATACAAAAAGTTAAGAGAGATTATTGAAGAAGTTGTGAAGGAAGCTTTAAAAAGCATATCTATCCACGTTGAAGTTAATCCTGAAATTAATTTAGTAAATGATACCCAAAGAGAAGTTGCTATTGGAAAGAAGGGCGTCGGAGCCGGGGAAAACACGAATATTGGGATAGTAGGCAACGATGGTTCTGTTGGGGCAGGCGATAACCCTGTAGTAGACGAGAATGCTGTTAAAAGAAGTGCTCAATAAGTGGACAACATTAAAATGGTAAAATGAAAGGAGGTGTTTAGAATGAGATATGAAGAAAATTGCGAAAAAGAAAAAAATGATGAAGAAAGCTGCTGTAAAGGAATCAATATCGTAAACGAGACTCAACGTGAAGTTGCTATAGGAAAAATAGGTGTAGCAGCTGGAGAATTTGCAAACGTAGCCATCGTTGGTGAAGATGGAGCAGCTGCAGCAGGATCAGAAGCCAAAGCTAATGAAGAATAGTGGCAAAGCTTCAAATTTTACATAAACATGAGTGAATGAACAAATATTAAAATAGAACCACTTGCTTTTAAGTAATTATGAGCAGGTGGTTCTGCTTTTACTAGACAAAGTTTAATTTTGCCTTAGCATTTCCAAAATCTTTAAATCCGAAAGTATTTTAACAACTTCTTTCGTCGTTTTGGTATTGAATTTTTTTAAAATGGTATTGATTTGACTTTTAATGGTGGACATTTCAACGCATCTTATTTTGGCAATTTCACTTCTTTTTTTCCCCTGTGCTAATAAATCTAAAAGAGCAATTTCTGAGGTAGTGAGTTCTGATAAGATGTTGATGATAAACATCATACTATGTTCAGAAGTTTTCATTCTCTTAAATTCTCTGCGTATTTTTTCAGCGATGAAGGGTCGGATAGGGGAAACATTGTTATGAGCAGCAATAATAGCCTCAACAACATCTTGGGATTTGGAGCTCTTTAGTAGATAATCCACGATACCCGTTTGATAAGCCGAAAAGACAATTTCGTCTTCTTCATAAACAGTTATGATGATTATTTTTATTGTTGGAATCTCTTCGCAGATTTTTTGCGCGGCAAGGATGCCTGCCAATTTATTTTCCATTTCAATATCCATGAGGATGATATCAGGCTTATAGGTTGAGGCCATGATAACGGCTTCGCTACCACTAGAAGCTATGCCAACGACTTCGATGTTAGGATCTTGGGAAAGTATTCTATTAAATCGTTCCTGAATAGAGACCAAGTCATCCACAATTAATACTTTTATATTTTTCACTCTTTCATTCGCTCCTTATGATCTTGGGCAAAAAGATTTTGAAGGTACTGCCTTTATGTTTTTTTGATTCTACAAGGATTTTACCATCGTGAGCAGTTACAATCTGATGACAATAAGATAAACCGACACCCCAGTTTCTAGAAGAGGACTTGGTAGAGAAAAAGGGCTGATAGATATTTTTTATGTCTTCAGTGTCTATACCACATCCATTATCTTCAACGGTCAGGAGACACCAAGGATCTTCATTCTTAATGCTAATAATGATGCTGCCCTTTTCTTGATCCATTAAGGATTCTATAGCATTATGTAATAGATTGATCAGTACTTCTGTCATATGAGATAAGTCAACAAAGCAAATAGGACTATTGGTCTCGATGTTTTGGTCTAAGGTAATGTGCTTAGGCATGGGACCCAGCTTATTTAATGCATCAATCACCACCTGAGTAAGAGGGAGAGGTTTGAAATCTAGTTGAATGTTGTTAAATCGTTTATGAAGATCGTTAATTCTCTGGAGCGTTTCTTCGCTAATCTCATAAATTTTATTGAGATGATACTTAGATTCAGAATTCCCATAAATCTGTTCTAAGGCTTCAACTTCAGCCATGATGGATATAAATTGATTTTTAACGGCATGAGAAAAGATGCGTGCACCGAGATTGGCTGTATTAATACTTCTTGTAATGTGAATATTTTTCTGCTTATTATAGTACTCGAGGAGATTATACCTCAGCAATGAAAGGGTAATAATTGCAAAGCAGATAATCACAAAAAATTGAAAAATACTGGTCAGGTTTTTTGAAATGGTCAAGTCCACTATAGGAAGGAAATTATAATAGTTAGCAGCTGTAGAGACATTGATTAATATTTTGGGAGCCCAGGAAAACATGATTGAGTGAATGAGGGCGATGGAAATAACGGATAGTGCAATGTAGATGAGATAGTGTTTCATGAAAGTAATTTTCATTTTTTTGACGAGATGATATAGAATCAAAAAAATAGCGCAGATTATATAGACACTATTTATCATCATTGTTAATTTGTGTATCTAATCAAGGGAAGTATAAAACTTTTCGACATGTGAATAAGAGGTCATAGTCGTAAATAAAAATTGATACATCGTTTTATATAAGATGGGGTCATAGAAAAACAACTGAAACATTGGTAAAATAGCTAATAAGAATAAATGCCTTCTTTGAATTATTTTTAGGTTGTTATAAGAAACGGCAAAACACAATAAGGAAAATACAAATAATAAAACACCAAAAGTAATAAGTCGTATTGAAAGAATCGGGTTAATATGTAAGCGTTGAAGAAACTGCCAGAAGTTTCGATTAATATTGAAATACTTGTCATTGATATAAAAGTACTCATTGCCTCTTGATAAATAAACAAATAAACCCATGAAAGAGGAAATCCAACCAACGAGCATGAGGACCAAAAACCTAAAAATATAAGACTTAGAATTCTTCATCATGAGTACGATACAAAATATAATAAAAATAAT
>CAZJIO010000058.1:7723-7959 GCA_964546035.1 uncultured Eubacteriales bacterium
TAGATATAGATCATATACATCGCTCCTTTATTTCATCCAATATAGTTGATTATAAAGTTTGTAGGTAAGCTGGTCAAGAGCCTAAGGGGTTGAAAATAGTTCAACCTACTCATAGGATGCAATCTATGAAATAATGACTGTGTACTAAAGAACGAAAACAAATAGTAGGAGGATTATTTATGAGACAAAAATCAAGGGTGATAGCGCTACTACTTTTATTGGTTTTAGTAACCAGT
>CAZJIO010000058.1:7973-10094 GCA_964546035.1 uncultured Eubacteriales bacterium
AACCAGTTTACTAGGCGCTTGTAGTACTAAAGAACAGGACGTGGTTGCTGAAAAGACTGAAAGTCAAAGCGAGACAAAAACTACAGAAGCAGCTACTAAAGAAGCTGAAAAAGAAGAAGTTAATCTGGTATTTTACCACTGGGATACTACGGGGATTGTACAAGAGCAAATTGACGTTTTTGAAGCATCAAATCCTCATATTAATGTAGAACTTTTATTGACACCTAATAAAGAGTATATGGATAAGTTAAAGATCTCCTTAGGTGGTGGTGAAACCATTGATATTTATGCAAGTACGAATGGAGCAAGTTATTCAGATGTTGCAGTAAAATACAATGCAGTTCCTTTAAACGATTTTATCAATGGAGAAAAATGGGATATCAGCCCATTTGGCACCACAATAAACAATTCAACAATTGATGGTAACATTCTTGGTATACCAACAGCAAAAAATGGGTTTATGTTATTTTATAATAAAAAGTTATTTGACGAAGCAGGTATTCCATATCCTTCTGATGACATGACCTGGGATGAATATGCAGATCTTGCAAAGCGTATGACAAAAGGTGAAGGCGAAACTAAAGTATGGGGTTCCTTTATGCAAAACTGGGCTCAGTTATGGTATATGCCACAAATTCAAAAGGGCCAAACTATTTTTGATGACAATCTAAGTGTTGCTAAAGAAGGTCTAATGCTTAGAGAAAAAATGCAGAATACTGACTTTTCTGAAATGTCATGGGCAGAGGTTACAGCTGGGAAAATCCATCATAGAGATGCTTTTGCAAGTGGGAATGTAGCAATGATGGTGATTGGTGATTGGATGATATCAATACTTAATACCTTTATTGCAGAAGGTAAACTAGATTTTGAATATGACATTACCAATCCGCCACATCCAGAAGGGATAGCAGCTGGAACAACAATCGGGGGTCCTGCAACGTTCATATCCATTAATGGTACGTCAGATTATCAAGCAGAAGCATGGGAATTTATCAAGTTTTTAACAGGTAAAGAAGGCGCACTCATGTACGCAGCAGCTAAACAGTCACCAGCTTTTGTTGATGATGAAATCATTAAAGCATACTTAGGGGAGAGTCCAGCACCAAAAAATCTTGAGATATCCCTGAAATTGAATCCATTACCAATATTCCCCTTTATTCTTGGAGCTAGCGATATCGATAAGATCATGACTGAAGAAGGTGAGTTAGTCTTCGTAGGTGAGCAAAGCATAGATGAAGGTATGGAGAACATAGTAGAAAGAAGAGTCGAAGCACTAGAACAATATCAGTAAGAAATAATAAATTCATAATTAAGGAGATCCTTAAGGGGTCTCCTTTTGCTATCATGGAGGTGACATTTATGAATAAGTCTCAACGAAAAGTAGGGTATCTATTTTTAGCACCTAATCTCATCGGATACGTTATATTTACCCTCATTCCAGTTATTTGGGCCTTTGTATTAAGCTTTACAAATTGGGATGGCTTCAATCAGATGGCATTTGTCGGTTTTAAAAATTACATCAAAATGTTTGGTAATGAAACCTTTCAAATTTCAATTAAAAATAATATGGTTTTTACCTTTGTTTCTGTGCCAGCGGCTATTATTCTTGGCTTAGTTGTGGCACTTATGCTGAATGAGAAGTTGAAGTGTTTGAAGATATTTAGGGCTATTTATTTTATGCCTTATTTAACATCAATGATTGCTGTAGCTGTCGTTTGGAGTGCCTTTTATCATCCAAGTATGGGACCCATTAATTTATTTCTTAAATCTATTGGTATTACTTCCCCACCTAGATGGTTAAGCTCATCGGATTGGGCACTTATTTCAGTGATGATTATGTCTGTTTGGAAAGGCTTTGGCTACAACATGGTTATTTTATTAGCTGGTTTACAAGGTGTTCCAGATGAACTTTATGAAGCGGCAAATATAGATGGCGCAAGTAAATTTAAGAAATTTTGGTATGTAACACTACCCATGCTTTCACCAACCTTATTCTTTGTTAGTATTATGGGCATTATTTCTTCATTCAAAGTCTTTGATCAAATCTATATGATGACAGAGGGAGGACCTGGAAGAGCGACGAATGTGCTTGTCTATTATATTTATAGGGAGTCCTTTCAG
>CAZJIO010000058.1:10196-24741 GCA_964546035.1 uncultured Eubacteriales bacterium
AATGGGTCAATTACAAAAAAAAAAAAAAAAATTGAAAAGAAAAAATACAAAAATTAAGGTCTATAAAGGCATCATCTACATCATTTTAATTATAGGCAGTTTACTTATGTTGTTACCCTTCCTTTGGATGATTTCATCCTCACTTAAAATAGAGAGCGAAGTCTTTAAGTATCCTATTCAGTGGATTCCAAAAAATCCTCAGTGGGACAATTATCTCATTGTATTTAAAAAGATTCCACTTTTGACCTATTTTAAGAACAGTTCATTTATAACCATTATGGTGATGATCATTCAATTATTTACAAGTTCTTTGGCGGCATATGCTTTTTCGAAATTGTATTTTAAAGAACGAGATTTTATTTTTATCGTCTATCTTTCAACGATGATGATCCCCCAGCAAGTCGTTATGATTCCTCAGTATATCATTATGAGAAATCTAGGACTTATTAATTCCCAAGTATCTTTAATCTTGTTAAATGCATTTATGCCTTTTGGTGTATTTATGCTGAGACAATTTTATTTATCCATACCTCAAGAATTATCAGAGGCAGCTCGAATCGACGGGTGTAATGAATTTATGATCTATTCAAGAATTATAATGCCCTTATCAAAGCCAGCGTTATCAAGCTTAGCAATCTTTAGTTTTGTGTGGTCTTGGAATGATTTCTTGTACCCCTTAATTTACCTGAGTACAGATAGTAAAAAAACGATTCAAGTAGGGATCAGAGCTTTCTTGGCGGTTAACACACAAGATTATGCACTGCTTATGACAGCTGCAACACTATCTTTACTGCCAGTATTGATTTTATATTTCAGCGCACAAAAATTCATTATTAAAGGTATAGCAACCACTGGGTTAAAAGGGTAAAAGGAGGCAATCAAATGTCTATATATGAAGAAGCATATGATGTTATTGTAGCCGGAGGGGGTCCTTCGGGTGTAGCTGCGGCAATAGCGGCTTCAAGAAATGGCAGCAAAGTTTTAATAATCGAGAGATACGGTTTTTTTGGTGGAATGGCCACCAATGCTTTGGTGCCTATTTTATGTCCCTACAGTGATGGAGAAAAGGCTATTATTGGCGGCATAGGTCTTGAAATTCTTGAAAGTATGAAAAAAGAGGCATGGGAAAATCCATACGTTGAAGAAAACAATGGCATACCTGGTTTAGATTGGGTACCAATTGACCCAGAAGTATTAAAAAGAATTTTAGATGAAAAAATCTTAGAAAGTGGTTGTCATATACTGCTGCATAGTTACGTATCAGATGTCCTTGTTGAGGATGGGTTAGTGAAGGGTGTTTATGTAATTAATAAAAGTGGTACCCATTTAATTCAGGGAAAACTATTTATTGATTGTACTGGAGATGCAGATTTGGTAGCACTCTCAGGAGGAAGCTTTGAATACGGAGACGAAACAGCTTCAGTTCAGGGGGTAACCTTATGCTTTAGATTAGCAAATGTTAAGGGTGAAAAATTTTTAGCTTATAAAAAGGAACATCATGAAAATGGCAATCTTGATGTAGCAATACAACGTGCAAGAGCAAATAATGACTTTCCTTTTAATGAGAGCCATGTTGCGACCTTTACATTGCAACACTCAGATGTAGCTGGCCTTAACTTCGGCCATGTTTATGAGATCGACACATTAAATGCTGAAGATCTAACAAAGGCTGAAATAGGCAGCAGGCAATTGGTGCCAAAACTAATCCGTTTTCTTCGGAAATATGTGCCAGGATTAGAGGATTCTATTTTGGTTTCATCAGGACCTTCAATAGGCATTAGAGAATCACGAAGAATTATTGGAGAGTATCGTTTGACGAAACAAGATTATCTCAATAGAGCAGATTTTGAGGATACCATTGCAAGATATGCTTATCCAATTGACATACATGCCTCAAAACCGAGGGAAATCAAGTATGAAAGAGAATTGGATGAATTTTTTAGTTTAAGGTATCAACCCGGAGAGTCTTACGGTGTACCCTTTCGAGCACTGCTTCCCAAAAAACTAATGAATGTCATCGTCGCAGGTAGAACTTTATCTGCTGATCGAGCGATGCATGGATCTTTCAGAGTGATGCCAGCATGTTTCGCGACAGGTGAAGCAGCAGGTATAGCGGCGGCTCTGTGTTGTAAAGAGGATCAATTACCAAGAGATATTAATATTACACAAGTTCAACATTTAATCCAAGCACAAGGTGGATTTATTTAAATGATGACAGAAGGAGAATTATATGAAACTAAAGAAATATAGCGGTAATCCAATCATCAGTCCCAATCCGAATAATAGCTGGGAATCATTAGTAACAACGAATCCAGGCGCCTGGTATGATGAGGCCACTAAAGAAGTTAAGTTGTTGTATCGAGGGGCTGGAAATGATAAAGAACATCTTATTCATCTCGGGTTAGCGACGAGTAAGAATGGCTATGATTTTGAAAGAGCATCTGACCAGCCCGTTATGAGTCCAAGTGTAGATGGATATGATGCAGGCTGTATAGAAGATCCTAGAATTGTAAAGTTTGGTGACTACTATTTTATCACTTATGCTTGTAGAAGTACATTTCCAGGCCAATATTGGCTTAATGAGAACTACGAAAGTGATGCAGCAAAGGAAATATGCGAAGAAGCACCTATTGCTTTAAGAAATAATTTAACCAGGACTGGACTCGCACTCTCAAAAGATTTAGAACACTTTTACAGGATTGGTTGTTTAACAGATCCTAGACTCGATGACAGGGATGTAATTCTTTTTCCAGAGAAGGTAGGCGGAAAATTTGTTACCTTACATAGACCTAAAGAATATGTCGGAGAGCTATATGGTTGTACCTATCCTTCCATGTGGATTGCCTATAGTGATGATTTATTAGAGCCCAAAAAACTTGAGTTTTTAGCTACTGCGAAATACCATTGGGAAGTTAAAATTGGGGGATCGACACCGCCTATTAAAACAGAGTATGGCTGGTTAACCCTTTATCATGCAGTTGGCGAGGATAAAAAATATCGAGTAGGTGCTTTTTTATTAGATTTAGAGAACCCATCAAAGATCTTATATCGTACCTATGAGCCTATTTTAGAGCCTGAGTTTGCATATGAAAATGAAGGCATTTATAAAGGGATATGCTTTCCTTGTGGGAATGTCGTGATAGATGATACCCTATTTGTTTATTACGGAGGGGCAGATCAATATGTTGCGGTTGCCACCTGCGAAATGACGACACTCCTTGATTATTTGTTGAGCTGTCCCTTTGAAAGTTAATATGGATATAAAGCAAGAGGACATTTATGAGCCTATTTGACAAAAACCAATAATTCCTTTATCATTATCCATATACGAAAATGAGACTCAATATCAAACAAGGCTATATAGGATATTAATAAAGGAGTGAATATTAAATGAAGATCGAAATATTTTCCGACTTTGTATGCCCTTTCTGCTATATGGGAGTGAAGCGGCTAGAAATAGCCTTATCACAATTTGAACATAAGGAAGAGGTGGAAGTTACCTTTAAGAGCTTTCAGCTGAATGCCAATGCAAGACGACATCCGGATAAAGACATCCATCAACTGATAGCAGAGCAGTACAATATAAGTTATGAGAAATCCAAGGCCAACAATGAAAAAGTTGTCAAGGCTGCTGCAGAAATCGGACTTAATTACAGATTTGATATCCTGAAGCCAAACAACACAGTTATGGCTCACCAGATTGCTCAATACGCCAAGAGCATAGGCAAGGAAGAAGAATTAGTGTTGCGTTTCTTCAAAGGTTATTTTGAGGAAGGTGTAGATATCGGTGATAAAGAAACACTGTTGTCTCTTGCCCAGGTAGCAGGTCTTGACCGAAATGAAGTTGAACTGAAGCTGGATAAGGAGGCATTTCTTCCAGCTGTCTTGAAAGATCAGGCGGATGCTGAGGCGATATGGATTGATTTTGTCCCCTATTTCATCGCAGATGGCAAGCATAGCATATCGGGTGCCCAAAGCATCGAGAGCATGCTGGAATTTTTGAATGTTGCCTATAAAGGCTAGATCTTGATGTCGCGAATTGCTTTTTAGAAAGCCTGGGTTCCAGGCTTTCTTATTTTTGCTTTCAGAAATTTGATGGAAAATATTCCACAAAATCGTGAGGAACTATGATATGCTAATATATAATCGAGGTAAGCTTAACGCGCTTACTAAAGCCGACCTTAAAATTAATGGATACAATTGAGGGGGAAATATGTATAAAGTTTTCTTGGTAGAAGATGAAATTGTGGTAAGAGAAGGTATTAAGAACAATATACATTGGGAAGAGGAAGGGTTTATAATCGCCGGGGATGAAAGTGACGGTGAATTAGCATACCCTATGATTTTAAGAGTACAGCCGGATATTCTTATAACGGATATTAAGATGCCATTTATGGATGGACTAGAACTCAGTAAATTGGTAAAGAAGGAGATGCCTCATCTAAAAATCATCATCATTAGTGGTCATAGCGATTTTGGTTTCGCACAACAGGCCATCGATATCGGCATCACGGAATATCTTCTGAAACCAGTCACAGCAACTAAGCTGTTGGCAGCAGTTAAAAATGCAGCCTCAGTTATTGAAAAAGAGCGGAAAGACAAACAGATTCTGGAGCAGTATCAGCTTTTGGTTTATCAGAAGCAGAGTGAAAAAAGAAAAGCTTTTTTTAATGCATTGGTCATCGGGAAGATGACCCTTTCACAGATTATTGAACAGGCAGAGGAACTGGGTATAGATATGGTAGCAAGTGTCTTTTGCGGCATGCTGTTTCAGTTTAAAGTGCCGGAGGATATGTTCGAATATTCATATGAAATCGTACAGTGCGAGGCAAGAATGCAAGAGGCTTTAAAGAAATATCCCAACATAAAAGTTATTGAACGAGGTATGGACGGCTGGGCATTCATCCTTTTAGGTGAAAATGAAGAGCAGATACATGCATTAACCCAGGAATTATCTCAGCTGTTAATACATATTAGTGAGGGCAAGGTACACTATTTTGGTGGGATCGGCAGGGTTATTCATCGTATTCGTGACTTACAGCAATCCTTTGTCGATGCAAACAGGGCTTTTTCTATGCGCTATTTTGAACGTGAGGATCAGTTCCTATCCTATGGTGATGTACGCATCAGTAATGAGCCCATAGGAAATCGCGTTAATGTCAGCGAGTTGAATCTTGAGAAGTTGGATCGAATGCTTCTGGAAGAATTCTTAAAGAGGGGTACGATACTGGATGTTGATGAATTTGTAGACAGGTATTTTGAAGGACTCGATGCTGATGCTATGAGTTCCTCCCTTTTTCGGCAGTATATTATGATGGATGGTTATTCCGCTATCATGAAGTTCTTGAAGGAGCTTAAGTACTCAAAGGAAAAGATAGATAAAACCCTTAAGAATATGAATGATAGAACGCATCAGCTTACCAGTCTGGAGGACTGTTGTAAATTTTACAAAGCCTTACTGAAGGAAGCCATTGATCTGCGTAATCAGAGCAGTCAGAAAAAATATTCTGGGCTAATAGAAAAAGCTAAGGACTTTATTCAACTTAAATATGAAATGAGTGACCTGACACTGAATATGGTTGCATCAAAGGTAAATATCAGCCCCAATTATTTCAGCTCACTGTTTAATCAGGAAACAGGAATGACTTTTATCGAATATCTTACGGATATCCGTATGGAGAAGGCAAAAGAGTTATTAAGATGCTCAAATAAGAGGATAACAGAGATTGGATTTTTAGTAGGCTATCTGGATTCTCATTATTTCAGTTATATTTTTAAGAAGACGCAGAATTGTACACCGTCGGAATACAGGATGCTGGGGAAAGGTGAAGAATGACGAGATACACAAATGGAAAACCAATCAAATACCCACTGCGATTAAAACTTATTCTGGTTGCTGCGATCATCATTATACCCATGATTATTCTATCCGTATACCAAATTAGGGCTCTACATAATTACAGCACGGCTTATGATACAATTGTGCGAAGGATTACAGCTGCGAATAATTATAACCTCAATTTCAAAGAAGAAATGGACGAAAGCATGTATAAAATCGTTGCCGAAGCAGAAACTTTCGAGTCCATTGATGATAATTATGATTTGAAAAATCCTTATGAATTGATAGCAGCTGCAAGAATCAATTTTACACAACTGCAGGAGATTACCACGAGTAGGGAAAGTCTTAGTTGGGTCAAGATGATCCTGCTTAATCTGACAACCCTAGAGAACAGGATTAATGAAATACGTGATAATCTGGAGCAGACAGGTCATTATGAAGAAAATATGGCGATGCTGGAATCAGATATTTATATTCTGACAGCACTGTTTCAGGAAGAAATTCAGAATTATATCTATTATGAAACACAGAATTTTGAGGCGATTAGACAAAGTATGAGTGAGCAGGTTTCTAAAGTAATCCTCACGATGATGGTAGCTTTGGCCTCCATTATTATAGCCTCCTTATTGATGAATGTCCTATTAACGGATAGCATAACAAAACCGATCATGATGCTATGTGATAATACGGCCTTAGTAGCAAAAGGCGTTTTTACAACTAGGACATCCTTCGAGAATAACGATGAGTTGTCCGTGTTAGCAGATAGTTTTAACGATATGGCCATTAAACTAGAACAGCAAGTTAACAGCATAAGGCAGGAACAGGAAAACCTAAGAAATATGGAATCAAAGCTTTTACAGGCACAGATTAATCCGCATTTTTTATATAATACACTGGATACGATTATCTGGCTCATCGAAGGCAGCAAGAATCAAGAGGCGATTGACATAGTGGTCTCACTATCAGAGTTTTTCAGGGTTGCAGTCAGCAAGGGAAAGGATGTTATATCGATTCGCGAAGAGGAGATGCATATTAAGAGCTATCTGCAGATTCAGCAGTCAAGGTATTATAATATTCTAGATTATGAAATTGCTATTCCGGAAGAAATCTATGATTATCAGATTATGAAGCTGACCTTACAACCTCTGGTTGAGAATTCCTTATACCATGGGATTAAAATGCTCCGGGCTAGAGGGAAAATAAGGGTCACAGGTGAAAAAAGAGGCGAAGATATCTATTTTTGTGTTATGGATAACGGGATAGGAATGGATGTCGAGAAGTTAAATGCCTTAAGAAAAGAAATAGAATTACCGGGAAGCGAGCTGAGTACTGGTTTTGGGCTGGCTAATGTGAATAAACGTATTAAACTGAATTATGGCAAAATGTATGGACTTGATATTCAAAGTAAAAAGGGAGAAGGCACAACGATTACGGTTAAGATACCGGCCTGGATCATTGGAAGAAATGAGGGAGAATATGAATAAAAAATTAATCATCATAATAGTGGTTTTTCTGGTTTTTCCGATTATCCTTGTAAACAGCAGCCTGAAACCGACGAAAATACTGCAATATAATGAAAAAGACAATGGAAAAGATATCGATTCTGATTTGGTCGTTGTTGGATTTTCACAGCTGGGTTCTGAATCGGATTGGCGTACTGCGAATACGAAATCGATCCAAAATGTACTTACTGAAGAAAATGGCTTCTCCTTAATCTTTCGTAACGGAAGGCAGAGTCAGGAAAATCAGATTAAGGATGTTCGAAGCTTCATTTTTCAGGAAGTAGATTATATCCTCATTGCACCGGACATAGAGACCGGGTGGGATACGGTGCTTACGGAAGCTAAGGAAGCCGGTATTTCTGTGATCATTGTGGACCGTATGATTGATACGAAGGATGGTAGCCTTTATATTGCTAGTGTGGGTACGGATAAATATGCGGAAGGCTCAAAAGCCGGGAAGTGGCTGGAACAATATCTGGATAAAAAAAGTAAAGCGAACTCAAAACAGAATACCAATTCCATTAATATTGTGGTCCTTGAGGGTACGTTAAATTCAACGGCTCAGCTAGGACGTTCCAATGGATTTAACAATATAGCTGCTATGCATAGAAACTGGAATATCCTTGCCCATGAAAGCGGTGAGTTTACAAAGGCAAAGGGAAAAGAGGTCATGGTCAAGTATTTGCAGCAGTTTGATGATATTGATGTATTGGTTTCCCAGAATGATGATATGACATTTGGCGCTATAGAAGCAATACAGGAGGCAGGACTCACTTGTGGGATCAATGGGGATATCGTTGTTATTTCATTTGATGCGGTTTCGGAAGCCTTTGATAAGATGGAAAAAGGTCTGATTAATGTGGATATCGAATGTAATCCATTACAAGGGCCACTGATCGCAGACATCATAAGGCGTTTGGAAAAAGGTGAAAGAGTTGATAAGGTATCCTATGTGGATGAAAAGGTCTTTGAGGCGGAAGATGCAAGTATAGACCGTTTTGGACGGAGTTACTAGATTTATATAAGCAGGTCTCCTTTTTTATGAGAGATCTGTTTTTTTATTGTGTCAGAGTTGCATAAAAAAACAAACTAAATTCATAGAAATCTTAACCATAACGCCCTTTGAAAATGAAGGGTCATAAAAATGAGTACAAAGACAGGAATAATTTCCGTATTTTTGTGCCTCTAATTTTATTATACTTGTAACGAGCTCAATATTATGAGTGAAAATTATTGGAGGGTTTATTATGAAAAAATTATTGGTTTTGATTTTGGTGGTGTCTTTTCTGGTATCGATTACAGGTTGTAAGAAAACTGACATACCTACAAGTGTAACAACAGAAAAAACAACAGAAAAAGCAACAGAAAAAGCAACTGATGCGCCAGTGGCTGAAGCAGACGGGAAATTAGTCATTGGTGTTGTTCAAACAAACGCAAACGAATCAGACTGGCGTACTGCAAACACAAAATCATTTAACGAAGCCTTTGATGCGGCTGGATTTGAACTTAAAATGGTATTTGGTGAAGGCGACCATGCAAAACAAATCTCTCAAGCACAACAACTTATTCAAGAAGGCGTTGACTATCTTGTTGTTTTAGGACTTCAATCAGCAGGCTGGGAAGATGTTGCTAAATCTTCTAATGAATCGGGTATCCCATTTATCATGGCTGACCGTAAACTTGAACTTGGAGAAGATCTTTACACTGCAATGGTGTGTTCTGATTTCGCAGCAGAAGGTACTAAAGCGGTTGATTGGTTAAAGGCTCAAAAACTTGAAACGAACAAAATTGTTGTACTTGGTGGCGATACAGGATCTTCCGCTCAACTCGGTCGTTCCAAAGCTATTGAAGACGGTGCAGCAGCAAATAATTGGGAAATTGTATTCAACCAAAACATGAAGGGTTGGGACGAAAACCTTGCAAAACAAGCCGTTGCTGATTTAATTGCTGGTGGAACAGCATTCAACGTCATTTACGCTGAGAACGACAATATGGCTCGCGGCGCTTGCGACGCTATGGATGCAGCAGGTATTACATATGGTAAAGATGGCGATGTTAAGGTTATCGCATTTGATGCAAACAAGTGGGCTCTTGAAAAAGTACTTGCTGGCGAATTTAATCTTGATGTAGAGTGTAATCCACTTCATGGTCCACGAATCGTTGCACTTATTAATGATCTTGAAGCTGGTAAAACTGTTGAGAAGAATGCTTATGTTATAGAAGAAATGTTTGATGCTGCAACCATTACACAAGCAATTGTTGATGGACGTTCATATTAATTAATAGGGATTTCAAAAAGTAAAAGAGGTAAGGCATTGATCAAATGCGCGGCGCCGAGTATGTGGATAATTGTTCGCAGATTCTAGCACCGCGCATTTATCTCGTTATAGAGCAATTAATTGGCATTAGTGAAGAATTTATATGCATCAATGGGAGGCTATAACAATGGGGAAAAATTTTATTAAAAAAAGACTATTAAGTTTGCAGATTTCTTTATCCATTGTGTTGTTCGTCGTAGTGCTGACTGTGACACAGAGTAGTATTGCTTTAAAATCCATGAATCAAAGTACGGATTATGCCCTAAAATCATCCTTGTTTAACATGGCACAGGAAACTGCCTTACAGATTGAGACACAGATGAAGTATTACATAAGCCAAGCCAATGCTGTAGGGAATTCCTTGTGTCGTGAAGAGATGACTGAAAAGAACCGAAAAGATACACTTTCCTTTACTCAATCCAAATATGATTTTTCTGAAATGATGTTCATAGATGAGAATGGGTATGACCTATTTGAAAAAAATGATTATTCGGATCAGGAGATTTACAAAGAAGCTGTGAAGAATGGGGTAGCCTTATCAGACGCAGTTTTGGATAATGAATCTTTGGAAGCAAGAAAGTATACCTTTCAAATAGCCGTAAATGTAATAAGGAACGGCTTACCAAGTGGCGCGCTTAAAGGCGTTGTATTAACGACTTCAGGTCGTGATACATTAGGGAATATGATCAATAAAATTAAAATTGGAGAGAACGGCCGTGCCTTTATTATGAATAAGAGTGGGGATATCATTACGCTATTTGATAATAAAGAAGTTTCCGAAATTAACACACCTGAATCATTTGATAAAAGTAATGTGCCTGACGATCTGAAAGCGATTTACGATAAGATGATTACGATGGAGCCTGGTCAAATAGATATGGGGACTTATGTGGATAAAAAGACCGGGGAGACCATATATATCGGCTATACCCCAATACAGAATACCCCTGGCTGGAGCGTGGGCATCTATGCTGTAAAGAGCGATTTCTTTTCTGAAAGCGACAGAATGACCAAGCTGAATTTAATCCTTGCTGCAATTTTCATTTTAGTAAGTTTGATTGCAGGAGAATATATCTCTAAAATAATCATAAAACCCATAAAAAAGATAACGGGTAAAATTAATAAGTTTTCACAGCTGGATTTAACGAGGGAAAAGCGGAATGTCAGGTTTGACAAACGGATAGATGAGATCGGAATCATGAATAATGGGTTAGAAGAAATGCGTAAAAATATCAATCAATTTATGATGGCGATCTATGATACTTCCGGGGTCATTGATGAGAATGCCGTGAAACTGGAGGGGATTGCAAAACAGACTTACGCCAGCTCCTCAGACAACTCAGCTACAACTCAAGAGCTTGCAGCGAGTATGCAAGAAGCATCAGCGACTACAGAAGAGATTAAATCAGATATCTTTAATATCTCAAAACGTGTAAACGAGGTAACCAAAAAGTCTGTTATCGGTAATAAGCTTGCTGGGGAGATAAAGGGTAGGGCGGATATCGTAAAAATCTCAAATGTCGTAAAAATGGAAAAGGCAAATGGCTTGTTTATGGATGTTAAGAATAAATCGGATGTTGCTTTATTACAGTCACAAGCTATTGGTAAGATTGATGAACTGACAAATATCATTAAAACAGTGGCAAGTCAGACCAACCTCTTGTCATTAAATGCATCTATCGAAGCGGCAAGAGCCGGTGAACATGGAAAAGGATTTGCAGTAGTTGCCAAAGAAATCAGACAATTATCCAATACGGTTAATGAGACTGCCATTGAAATAGAAAGTATTATCGGGCAGACGATTTCAGCAGTAGAAGGTCTAACAGATTGCCTCGGTCAGTCCATTCATTTTATCGAAGGTACGGTAATCGAGGATCTGAAGCAAATTGTTGCTACTAGCGACCAATACGGCATGGATGCAGAGTCAATTAAGGATATGCTCGTAACAATTAATGGTTCAATGGAAGCACTTAATGTGATAACGACACAGATGTCCGATTCAGCAGCAGGAATTAACATCATCATGGAGCAGTCTGCTTTAGGCGTTACGGATATTGCGGAAAAAACCTCCCAAGTTGTTAATATGTCAAACGAAACAAACTTAATGGCAGAAAAGAGTATGGATAGCGCAAGAAGTCTTAAAGAAATTGTTGAAAAGTTTAAATTGGATAATGTATAGTGCAAGAGGGACAAGCTGGAATGTAAAAAATCCAACAAAGTTCATAGAAATCTTAACCAATAAAAAATCAAAGAGGCGTACAATAAAATAAACTACAAAGACAGGAATAATTTCCGTATTTTTGTGCATCCAATTTGATTATACTTGCATTTATCAAGTTACAGAAATTAGAGGGTATAGACAAAAAATCGTGCCTGAATGGAGGTTTGATGATTACTATGCAAGACGCAGTGCTTACAATGCGAGGTATTTATAAAAGTTTTCCGGGTGTATTGGCGTTACAAAATGTAAATTTCACCTTATGTGAAGGTGAAATACATGCGCTAATGGGCGAAAATGGTGCAGGAAAGTCAACTTTAATTAAGACTTTGACAGGAGTCTACGCGAAAGATGCCGGTGAAGTTTGTATAAAAGGAATGGATAAACCGGTTCATATTAAGTCACCGCAAGATGCTCAAAAGCTTGGAATCAGTACAGTGTATCAGGAAATCACACTGTGCCCCAACCTGACAGTTGCCGAAAATCTATTTATTGGCAGAACCAATGATCTGATAATCAACTGGAAAGAGAACAATAACAGAGCAGAAGTTATTTTGAAGGGTCTTGGGATACGGGTAAGTCCGACCCAACAATTGTCAAATTGTTCAATAGCGGTTCAACAGATGGTAGCAATTGCACGTGCCGTAGACATGGATTGCAAGGTTTTAATTCTTGACGAACCTACCTCATCTTTAAATGAACAGGAGGTCAACAAGTTATTTAAGCTGATGCGGGATCTGAAGGATAGAGGGGTAGGCATCGTATTTGTTACTCATTTTCTTAATCAAGTGTACGAGGTATGTGACAAAATTACAATTTTGCGCAATGGTGAGCTTGTGGGTGAATATCTCATTAAAGAATTACCCAAGGTAGAGCTTGTTGCAAAAATGATGGGTAAGGAACTCGGCAAGTTAGCGGAGATACATAATAAATGGCAAAACAGCGATAGTGAAGGGAAGGTCGTGGTCATCGAGACTGAAGGACTTTCAAGTACTACTGGCATAAAGCCCTTTAACTTCATTGCACACAAAGGTGAAGTAACCGGTTTTGCAGGACTGCTCGGATCTGGTCGCAGCGAGTGTGTGCGTGCCATATTTGGCGCAGATAAGGTTACAAAAGGCAAACTGAAAATTAAGGGGGAGCATGTCACCCTTACATCTCCAAAACAAGCCATGATGAAAGGAATCGGATACCTATCAGAGGATAGGAAGCGGGATGGTATTATTGGAGATTTGTCAGTCCGTGAGAATGTTATTTTTGCACTACAGGTTATGACAGGCTTCTTCAAACCGTTTACTAAAGCTCAGGCACAAGCATTTGCCGATGAGTATATCAGCCTTCTTGGTATAAAAACCGCTTCAGCGGATACCCCCATCAACTCGTTGTCTGGAGGAAATCAGCAAAAGGTCATTCTTGCCCGTTGGTTACTTACCCATCCTGAATACTTGATTCTTGATGAGCCGACACGTGGCATTGATGTTGGTACAAAGGTTGAAATTCAAAAACTCGTGTTAAAGCTTGCCGATGAAGGAATGAGTATCACATTTATCTCTTCGGAGATTGAGGAAATGCTGAATACCTGTTCTAGACTGGTCATTATGCGTGACCTGAATGTTGTTGGTGAGTTAACGGGTATTGATTTAACACAAGATAAAATAATGCATACGATTGCGGGGGGTGTAAGTCTAAATGTCTAGAATCATTAAAAAGTTGGGTGCAGTGGTCGGACACAGGTTGTTTATCCCGATTGCGTTTCTTGTTTTTCTTTTGTTAATTAATGTGGTCATCAATCCGAGTTTCCTTAAAATAACCTTGGGCAAAGACAGTAATAGCAATCCTGTCTTGATAGGAAATCTAATCAATATCTTGAATAACGCCACTGAGCTGGTTATTCTTGTCATAGGTATGACCCTTGTTACGGCATCTTCAAAAGGTCAGGACATTAGCGTTGGCGCTACTGTAGCCATTGTCGGTGGTGTCATTATGCGCGTATTGTGTGGGAATGAAACTCAACCCGATTTTTTACACGCACCGGTTATTGTTGCCCTCTTACTGGGTTGTCTTGCCGGTATGGCTTGCGGCGCCTTTAATGGCATGCTCGTTTCCAAATTTAAAATACAACCTATGGTAGCAACGCTGATTCTGTTTACAGCTGGTCGGTCTATCGCTTCTATGGCTATGGGTGGGCTTAAGCCAAAATCTGCTCCTGAATTTAAATATTATGGCAACTTTATTCCAGGTTTTCCTATTCCAACGCCTATACTGATTACGATTGCAGTTGTTGTGGTGACATATCTGGTGTTGAAAAAGACGAACCTTGGATTGTACACCCGCGCTGTAGGGATCAATGATAAATCTTCAAGTCTGAACGGTCTCAATCCTGAACGGATTAAGCTTTTGACATTTATTATTTTGGGTCTCTGCGTCGGTATCGCAGGTTTCGTTCAAGCAAGTAGGGTGCAAACAATCAATCCATTTACAATCGTACCCAGCATAGAAATGGATGTTATTTTAGCAGTTGCCCTGGGTGGCAATTCTCTCAGCGGTGGAAAGTTTAATATGGTAGGTTCAATTATCGGAGCCTATACCATCCAGACACTTACCTCTATGCTAACCACACTTAACGTGGATACAAATGCCGTTCCTGTATTTAAGGGTGTGGGCCTTA
>CAZJIO010000059.1:0-16766 GCA_964546035.1 uncultured Eubacteriales bacterium
ACCTTGAAAAGGTTGTCACTTTCTCCGTCCCCATGACCACTCATTTTAGTAGGGATACACATATTGCTCCTGAGGAGCTGTTATAGTTTCTATCTGAGTTACTCTAAGCTGGGCCATTTCTATTTCTTCATTTTCATAAATGCCTTTGTACATGATTTTATCAACAATTCCTGTGACCTTAACCCATTGATCGGATGTAAATTCAAAGTCACCGGAATAAGCGCATAAGATACCGAGTATTTGCGCATCTGCTGCGCAGCAGCTAAGGGTATATCTGGAGACCACAAATTGAGTGGAGTCAAAGGTCTCATCTAGATAGATGAAGCCTTCAAGTTCACGTTCTTGCCCAAGGAGATTGTCTAAATCAGTAGAAATTTCGTTAACCGTATCTAAGAATCGAAAACCATCTTCCGTATTATATGTAGGGCTAGAGTAGGGCTCGTCATTTAAAGGTTCAGTGCTGACGTTTAGGTCTGGTGCGTTAGGTTGAACAAGTTCGGTAGGTACACTCATCTCGGTGGTTATATTGTTGTCTTGTGTTAGTTTCACCCCTTTATTTGCGGTTACTTTAGCATTCAAGGTACTGGGATTAACAATGACTACTAATAGGATAGGCAGTAAAAAGATCAAATAACTGTACTTGAATTTTTTTGAACCAGTCCTCTTAAGTATTTTTAATTGTTGATGAATCAGTAGAATAAAAATCACAATTGTAAAAATGATATACTTATTCATTTTAGGATGAATAAATAATGCGATTTTGCCATTGCCTAGGAGACTTGCAAAATAAAGCACATAAGTTCCTAGGACACCTAACCACATCCACTCATTGATATTAAATTTTTTCAATAGATCACCTCTACTTTATAATCAGGTTGAATATTAGGGCTAAGGAAAAACAAACCAAACTGATTGTCATTGCTAGTTTGAATACAAATTTCTTTTTAAAAGTTGCTCCGAGCATCATTGTATTCTTTATGTCGAGCATTGGCCCAAAGATGAGAAATCCAATAATGGAGCCTTGTGTGAATTGACCGACAAAGGTTCGCGCAATAAAAGCATCTGCCTCTGAACAAAGAGAGAGAACAAAGGCCATAAGCATCAGTACGATAACAGAGGAAATTTCACCATTTCCTACAGAAAGCATCAGTTCTCTAGGAACAAAAGTCGTCATCAATGAGGATAAAAATGCACCGATGATTAAAAAACGCCCGACATCAAAAAACTCACTACTGGTGTGGCTGATGATTTCGGAAAAAATATGTCTTTTGTGAGAATCCTCAGAATGTTCATGTTCATGTTGGTGATCATGTCCATGATCATGACCACAGCAAGTAGGTTCAACTTGCTCCTCAGTTTTCATCACATTGTTATTATTAAACCGTCCTATGATGAAGCCAACTGTTATTGCACCAAGAACCCCCAATAATCCTCTATAGACAACCATCTCCGGTTGGCCAGAAAAGGCATAGTATGTAGAAAGCAAAACGATGGGGTTGAATATAGGAACTGCTAACATGAAGGTGATGCCAACATCAAGGGGCACCCCTTTTTTTATTAACCTTCTCATAATAGGAATAATAGCACATTCGCAAACTGGAAATATAACACCTATTAAAGCAGCACCAATAAGTGCCTTTATTTTATTTTTCGGGAGAAACTTTTGAATCGTTTTTTCAGAAACAAACAATTGGATAAGGGAAGAAACGATAGCTCCAAGTAAAACAAAGGGTATCGCTTCTAATACAATGCTCATAAAAATAATTGTAAAGCCTTCTAAGTATGCCATCATTATATTAATCCTTTTATTGTAAAGCTTGAATGATTGCTGCTAAGTTTTCTTTCATCACTATAAAGTAATCCTTGCCGGCTTTTAGATCTTCATCGGTTAATCCTTCTAGTGGATTTAAAACAGCTGTTTGTGCACCTACTTCTTGGGCGATGGTTTCAGCTACTTTTGGACTAACCAATTCTTCGAAAAAGATGACTTTGACTTCATTTTCGTTAGCGAAGTCAATGATTTCAGCCATTCTGCTAGGTGAAGGTTCAGCATCTGCATAAAGACCTTCAATTGCGATTTGATTCAGGTTATAAGCGTCACAAATGTAACCATAGGCTGCGTGGGCAACGATAATATCTCTGTTTGTTAGTGGATCCAAGCTTTTTTTAAATTCTGAGTCCAGTGTATCTAGCTTTGAGGCATAGGTATTATAGTTGTTTTCATAATAGGTAGAGTTATCTGGATCCGCAGCCACCAACCCGTTTTTAATCGCTTCTAGCTGTTTTTTTGCTAGCATGGGGTTTAGCCACACATGGGGATCGAAGTGGTGCTCTTCTTCATCATTTTCTTCGTCTTCATGCTCTTCATCTTCTTCGCCTTCAAGAAGATCTAACCCCTTGGCAGCTTCAACAATCACAATATGATCACTCTGTAATGCCTCAAGTATTTTATCAGTCCATGGTTCCATTCCAGCACCACTAAATATAAATAGGTCACTTTTTTCAAGGCTTACAATATCCATGGGTGTAGGCTCCCAATCATGAGGTTCTGTGCCGGTTTGTAATGCTCACCTTATCTCCACCTATTTTACTAGCAAAGTCATACATGGCATAAAAGCTGGTATAAACAACGATTTTACCGTCGTCAGAAGTGTTGGTGCCGGTTTCTTTTGAGCAGCCAACAAGTACGAGTGTCAGTATGAGTACCACCATTATTATAGTAGTTATCTTATCTTTTAACATATTCTTTCCTCCTATGCAAATCATTCTCATTTGCATTTTATAGAACATCACAGATTCTGTCAAGGGTATTTTTGAAAAAAAAACCAAAGGAGAGCCAAAGGGGACGTTTAATTTTGGCTCCTTTTGCAGCAAAATAAAGAGCCAAAAGGAGCCAAAATTAAACGTCCCCTTTGGCTCTTTTGGCTCTTTCTGGCTCTTTTCTTACTCTGGTTTTTTCTAGTACTTGAACTTTTCCCAGAGTTTGTATTCGATCTTGCTTTTTTGAATGCTTTCTTCATTTTTATAGATACATAAATTCGTAATGAGGCCGGGTATGTAGCGGACTTGTTTTGCAGCAGCTTGTTCAAAGCCGGTAAACTTAAGCCAGGTGAGGTCATCAAAAAACAACAACCAAGGGTGGAATTTGCGGTTTCTTCGCAGAGCCCAGAAGAACTGATGGGTGTGGGGTTCAAAAGGTGTTGTAACTGAAGGCATGATCATATAAAAGGATTTGGATACACGGTTGATTTCCTGAATCATTCGTGCCAATTTCTCTATGGGTTGAATGTGTTCTAAAACACCAATAGATATAGTAATATCAAAATAATTGTCTGGAAAATCCATTTTTTCAGCATCGCCAACTATAAACTTTACATTTTTTTGTTTGATGGGGTACTCTTTGATGTCTAATCCATAAAGCTCGAGTTGTTCACAATCTGTTGCAAAAGATAAAAAGTCTTTACCTGAAGCACAACCGACCTCTAATACTTTAAGGGGCTCTTTCGAACAGGTGAGTTGATAGTTGGTCATAGCATCTAGAAAATTAAATCGTCTTCGTTTAAAATATTGGGACGCATTGGTTTTCAGCCATTTATTATACTGCATTGAGGGTACTCCTTTGATTTGTAAATATTGGTATTATTATAGCAAATCCAGGGATAATATTCTACAAAAATTGAGATTTTATGCGAATATAAATAAAAGCAATAAATTGTGTTTAGGTTGAAAAGTCAGTTGTTCTAATAGGGTTTATATGGTATCATGAAAAAAAATAGAAGTGAGGGAGCGTATGAGGAATTTATTGAGTTTAACACAAGTTTTAGACATGACCTACGATGTTTATCGTAAGTATATGAAAAGCTTTATTGGTTACACAGCCTTAATGTTGATGGTATCAGGATCGATTATGTATGGTATTATGATCGTTTTAGGGATTGTATTTGCTATAATAATAGGTATTGTAACTGGGTTTATGTCTTCATCAGGTGGCGAAAGTATCACGATCATTGTGATCTTAGGTATAGGTTTTACCATACTTATGTTGCCGGCGTTATCCATTATGCAATTGGTTGCAGCAGGACCAATACATGCTGTTGAAGAAATTAGAAATGGGAAAGATACCACTTTTGGTGCTATGTTTGGTTATAGTTTTAAGAAGCTTTGGTATGTCATAACATCTACCTTAGCCTATGTGGTGGTTTATTTGGGCATATTAGGAATAGGTGGGCTAGCTTACTATCTTTTGTATACAGGGTTACTATCTGAGCTCACAATCCAGGTGCAAATTGGGGTAGCTATTGGAACTTTACTCATTGTCCTTTTGTGCACGCTTTGGTTTTGGATCAAAAGTGCCCTCTATTTATCAGTTGCCTTATGTGAAAAGAAACACTTTTTTAGTGCAATAGCGGGAAGCTTTAGACTGGTAAAAGGACAATTTATAAGGATGATGGGCATTTTGCTGAGTTATTGGCTCTCCTACTTTATTATTTACATAAGCTTAGGTGGCTTAGCCTCTCTTGTGAGCAACTTGCTGACCGCTTATTATTCAAATTCTGGAAGTGCCGGATTGGTCTTTGGGTTGTTAGCCTTGCAGATGATCTTAGTGGTCGTTCAATTGGGTGTCTCAGTTGCCGTGTCGCCCATTCAATATTTGACCATGCCTATCGTCTATTTTAATGAACGCAATAGAAGATATGGTGATGATTTATTTAAAAGGATGAACACACTTATTGAAAATAAAGAAGCGAGGTGATAGGTTTGCTCATGCAAGTGCCTTCTTTGGATGCCTTTAATGAAGCTGTGGATGGACTGCTACAATCCCTAAAATATCTGAAATTAAATGAGTTCATCCTTAAAAGTATTTTAAGCATCATTGAGTTTATATGGAAGTTATTTGAACGGATCGGAAATAATGTTAATCCAAGCGATACACCCTTAAGGACAAAAGTTATTTTGGCAATTATCGTACTCCTAGTGCTTATTCTTACGGTAGTCTTCATCCTTCTAATGGTGATGCGTAAACGCAGAAAGAAAAAAGTTAAAACCATTTTAGGAGAAAAAATAGATAAAAATTCAACGGTACTTTCCTTTTTAGACAAAAGTAAAAGTTTTGAAGAAGAAGGGCAATATCGTTATGCCATGAGGTTGCATTTCATAGCTGTACTATTTTACCTCCATCAAAGTAATATCCTTTATCACGATCACACCATGACAGGTCTTGAAATGATTGATAAATTGAAGAAGGATGGGTTTAAGGCAATTGTTGAATTTGAAAGCCTTGTCCATCAATTCAATACGGTTTGGTATGGTATGGAAGAGATTTTACAGGAGCAGTTTAAAGGGTGGCAAGACTCAGAAGAGGCTTTCTGGCAGGAGGTCAAAAAATGAAAATAAAAAAGACTTTCACTGTTAAAAAGCTGCTGTTTTATATTTTGATGTTTGTCATTGTGGGTTTGTTTATAACGACTAAGTTGATGGGTGCAAACAAAACCGTCAATTCCTTTAAGAATACAGGATACATGGGCAATGCACTGTTTTATGATACGCTGAAGGTATTGAATTATGAAGTTTCCTATGATCTCTCGCCCATTGAAAGTATTCAAACGGAAGGGTTAGTGGTGCTTAATGCGGCTACTTTTGTAGGGCAACCGACTACCCAAGATTATGAAATGATTGCTGATTACGTAAAAGAAGGCGGAAAGATGTTGGTCTTGTTTTCCCAAGTACCGAGCATTGATGAAGAAGCTGCTTTTGAAGGGCTGGAACGTGTGTCCAATGTTGAAGGTCCTTTTGAGCAATGGACCTTTGGTGCAGAAGGTGTCCTCATGTATGGAAATATTGAAACCATGAGCAATACTTTTGTTAGCACAGAAAGAGAATTGACCTATAGCGCCTTAAAAGCGCTTCATCCCTACATAGTCAGGGACGGAGTGGTTTTTAATGAGTATTACTTATATGTGAGTGAGGGGAACAGATCGCTTTGGAAGGAAATGCCACAAGGGCTCAAATTTACACTCATTCAATTGCTTTTGGTGTTTTTGTGTTTTGTGGGTTATAAAGGTAAGCGTTTTGGTGCACCGCTCAAGTTATATGAAGAGGTTGAACCCGACGAAGACCAATATGCAAAGGCTATGGGCGCACTGTATCATCAAGGTGGCCATTGGGAAGTCATGTTAGTGGCCTATTATCATCATTTGCTGAGTCGAATCAATCGCAAATACAGGCTGTATATGGATGTGGAAGAAGACAGTTGGGTTTCTGCTTTTGAAACAAAAAAAGACAAGCAGTTGAAAGCTGCTCAGAATGTACTTCATTTTATGAAGGGGTATCAAGAGGGGACTTTGGAGAAACAAAGCAAACGGAAGATGAGAAAAACCATTAAAGAGATGCTGATCACCATTCAATATCTTGAAAAAAGCTTAGATCAATAGAGGTTGAGGAGGACAGAGTAATGGAAATTGGACATGTAAAAAAGATTTATGATGAAATAAAAGGTGAAGTGCAAAAGGTCATTATTGAACAAGATAAGATGATTGGGTTTGCCATACTTTCCCTGCTATGTGGGGGACATCTACTCATTGAAGGTGTTCCAGGACTGGGAAAAACCTTATTTATTAAAGCGCTGACAGAGAGTATGAACCTATCCAGCAATCGCATTCAGTTTACACCCGATATGATGCCCGCCGATGTGGTTGGAACCAAAATTTATAATATGCAGACCCAATCCTTTGAACTGAGAAAAGGTCCTGTTTTTGCAAATCTGATTTTAGCCGATGAGATCAACAGGACACCCCCTAAAACTCAAGCAGGATTATTAGAGGCGATGCAAGAAGAGAGCGTTTCAATAGATGGGGTGACCATGCCTTTGCCTCAACCTTTTATGGTGATGGCGACACAAAATCCCATTGAATTTGAAGGGACTTATTCCTTGCCAGAGGCGTTAGTGGATCGTTTCCTATTTAAAATAGTGATTGATTATCCTTCTAAGGAGGCTGAAGCTCAGCTTCTAAGACGTATGAACGACATTCATACCAGAAAGTTAGATCCCCAAAATTGTGGGGTTAGGGCAGTTTGTTCCGAAGGGGATATTATGGCGGCAAGAGAAACCATTTCAGCCATTAAACTTGAGGATTCCCTCTTTAATTATATTGTAGAAATTGTCCATGCAACGAGACATCATAAAGCCATTGAAATAGGCAGTAGTCCAAGAGGTGGTATAGCTCTCATGAATGCGGCTAAAGCTTATGCAGCCGTTAACGGCAGAGCCTATGTGTTGCCGGAGGATATTAAAGAAGTAGCCCTTCCAGCCCTGAATCATCGTTTGGTGTTGATTCCCGAGGCTGAACTTGAAGGTATTTTAGTACAAAGTGTTCTAACAGAAATACTGAACTCAGTAAAGGTACCGAGATAGGGGTGATGGGATGCAACCAACTAAAAAGCTGATTTTTTTTGTAGGCATAGGAGTGGTGGCAACGGGGTTAAGTGCGTTTTTTTATTTGCACATCCTCACTTTTTTTGCCTACAACCTAGGACTATTGATTTTTGTATGGGTAGATTACCGAATTTCTAAGGTGGTCTTTGAAATCGAACGGGATTATGATCCGAAGTTATCTTTATTCGCTCAGGAGGAAATGGGCTTTAGTGTTTATAATAAAGGTGATTTGCCTCTCAGTATTCGAATCAAAGATACCCTGCCAGATTTTCATTTTGATGTAATAACGCCCTATGCTCAAGGGGACATTCAACCCCATGAGAAAATGCGTTTGTTTTATCTGCTACAACCTAAGAAGCGGGGCATTTATATTTTTACAGACTTGTATGTGGCTTATTTAAGCCGATTCAAACTGCTCAATAGACATATTGCTTATGAAATGAAAGCTGAAGTAAAAGTTTACCCCAATATCAAGGACTTAAGGAAATACCGTTTGATGGTATTTGGTGGGTACATGATGCGAGGCGGTAAAAAGGTCTGGAACAAACGTGGGGAAGGCTTAGAATTTGAAAGTCTCAGGGAATATATTTATGGGGATGCCTACGGTAAAATCAATTGGCAAGCAACAGCGGGTATGAATAAACCTATTGTGAATCAATACGAAGTGGAAAAAAACCAAGATGTGATTGCCCTCATTGATTCAGGAAGAGCTATGAGTTATGAAGTAAGGGGCTATAAAAGATTGGACTTGGCCATTAATACAGCTTTGATTTTATCAGACATTGCAAATCTGACAGGGGATAAATGTGGATTAATGGTGTTTAACACCCAGGTGCAGCAATATGTTAAGCCAGCTACCGGCGGTGCCCATCGCAACAAGCTTTTGGAGGCTTTGTATACCGTAGATTATAGTAGGGAGACTTCGCATTTTGGCGCAGCCTTTACCTATTTAGCCCATCAACAGAAAAAACGCAGTATTTTATTTATGTTCACAGAGTTTGAAACCATGGATGAAGCCAGCGAATATTTGAAGGTGCTGCCCCAAATCTCTAGACGTCATTTGGTTATTTTATTTATGATGGTCAAAGAAAAGATCGTAGATTTAACGGTTTCTACAGCCAATGAAGATCAAAGTTTGTTTTTAAAAGGGGCAGCTTTTGAGATTCTTGAGGAGAGAAAGAAGATTTTAGCAACACTTAGGCGGAGTGGCATCATGTGCGTAGAATGTCTGCCAGATACCCTCACCACGGAAGTCATCAATCATTATATTCAACTGAAACATAAGAACTTTATATAAGAAGAGGGGGAAGGAAATGAGCAAAACCATTAAGATATTAACGCCAGATAATGTTGAAATTGAATATTCCTTGGCATCAGCAGGGGTTAGAGCAGCCGCAGCGGGTATTGATCTACTGATTCAAGGAGCTGTTTTACTGATTTTTGGGCTTGTTGTCTGGGGTATCCTTTATTACACAGAGGCGACAGAGGAAACAATTTTTACAATCATTGGCATCGCAGCAGTCGTATTTGCCTTGCTTAATTATGGCTATTATATCTGTTGTGACCTGTTGATGAAGGGTCAAACCTTTGGTAAAAAAGTGTACCATATACGAGTGATTCGAGACAATGGTGAGGGTATTACTGTGGCCCATGCTATGATTAGAGAATTTCTAAGAGCCACGATTGATCCTCTTGGGATTGGGTTTGTGCTCATATTTTTCAATAAGAAGAATAAGAGAATGGGTGATATGGCAGCCTCAACACTGGTTGTTGAAGAGCTGAAAATGAGTTTATCTTATCTGGACCTGGTTTATGATTCGACAGGGCAATATCCTTTAACAAAAGAAGAAAGTTCCTTGATTCAGGATTATTTTGCTCGAAAAGCGGCAATGGATGTGAGCGCACAACTGAATCTTCGGAATCAGCTGGTCCAATATTTTAATGAGAAACTCAGTTTGCAAGGTGATGTAGAAGAGGGTGACACCTTTTTGAAATCCCTTATGGAGTGAAAAAATGGCTAGAGAAGAACAATACGTTAAAGAGTACCGACCCCAATGGGAACAATTAGAGCTATTAATTAAGAAACTAGATAAAAAGAGTAAAAATAAATTGACGGCTGGGGAACTCAAGGAATATCTGAACCTGATGAAAAGAGTCAGTCATCATTTGGCCTACTCTAAAACACATTTTCCTAACAGTTCCTTATGCCAATACTTAAATGAGTTAACGGTAAGAGCCCATAATCAGCTCTATGTGGTGAAAAAATCCAGTTGGAAGGCGTTTACCTCCTATTTTACCTCTGGCTTTGCTAATAGGATACGGGAGAATTGGGCTTATATTTTAGGCGCCTTCTTAATTTTTCTGGTGGGTGGGCTTGTGAGTTATTTGTTAGTGGTTATGAACCCACAAAATGCCAGCCTTTTTTTACCTGAGACCTTTACAGCGAGAGAGGATTGGGATATGCAGGACAGTGCTTGGGAAGAGGAGCAGTTTTTTTTCTTATCGAGTTATGTGACCACCAATAACATTGGTGTAGCCATTAAAGCCTTTGCCTATAGCATTACTTGGGGTGTGATGACGGTCTATATTTTATGGTCCAATGGGGCTATGTTAGGGGCTTTAACAGGACTTGTTTCTGTTAACACCACCCAAATGTTCAATTACTGGGCGCTTATTTTACCCCATGGGATTTTAGAACTCTTCGCTATTTTCGTTTCAGGTGGCGCAGGTCTTAGGATGGGCTTGGCTTTGTTGTTTCCTGGACCTTATAAAAGGAAAGATGCTCTGATTAAACAGGCCAAAGAAGCGGTTATGTTAATGCCCGGGGTGGTCGTTCTTTTGATTATGGCAGGATTAATTGAAGGCTTTTTGACCCCGGCTAGAATTCCAATGGCATTCAAACTGGCATTTGCAGCCTTGACAGGTGTGATGCTGATTGTCTATATTGGCCGCAGTAGAAAAAAAGCTGAGTAAATTTTTGCAAATTGAATAAAAGGCCAATAATTGAATAAGCTTTAACTGGGAAGATTGATTCATTATTTAGGATCAGCCCAGGGAGGCTTTTGTACGAGTACATTTATTAGAAGCTATGGATTACCTGCGATAAAGTATAAATTTATGTTGCTACTGCTATTAAATATCACTGATCTTGCTTTTACACTTTTGCTGCTGGGCACCGGATTCTACCGTGAAGCGAATGGGCTTATGGTTCAAGTTGTTGCCAATATCTTAGCAAGCATTCTGGTTAAGGTGGTTCTACCTTTTGGTTTATTAACTTTTATGTATTATAGAATGCAAAAGGCCACAGAAACACAACTTAAAAGAGCTAATTATCTAATTAACGGGATACTGATTGTTTATGCGGGGATCAATGTTTTCCACTTAGCTATGTTGAGTATCTTGCCGATTTTTCTTGTGCTGAGATGAAGGATCAAAGAGGGACGGAGAGGTTGTCACGGGGACGGAGAAATTGACAACCCCAAAATGGGGGTTGTCAATTTCTCCGTCCCCGTGACAACCTCTTTGCCTTTATTTGGTCTTTTCTTTTGTCATTGAGAAGATTATCTTGATTTTATCTTGGAATTGGTCTAATATTGTCATATCAGTTTTAGGCGTGAAGTGCATATATTGACTGCCTAAATGGGATATGCTATACTAGGCCTGCTTGAAATGAAAAACCATATGATGCTGGTTTTTTACTGAATTCGGTTTGGCTTTAGTCAGAGGAGGTCGAGGGAATTGGCAATTGATTTGATCAAGATTGAAGAACATATAAGGGGTATTTTAATAGCCCTTGGAGATAATCCAGATAGAGAAGGTTTAAAAGATACACCTAAGCGGGTTTCTCAGATGTATGCAGAAGTGTTTGAGGGTATGAACCATACCAATGATGAAATTGCGCTATTATTTAACAGGACTTTCGAAGAAGATTTAGATATGGATGCAGAGACCCATGACATGGTCATGATGAAAGATATAGAAATGATGAGTCATTGTGAGCATCATATGGCGCTGATGTATAATATGAGAGTTGCAGTAGCGTATTTACCGAACAAGAAAATTATAGGACTGAGTAAAATAGCTCGGGTGGTGGATATGGTTGGGCGCAGGCTACAACTGCAAGAACGTATTGGTTCGGATATCGCTGAAATTATGCAAAACATTACCGATTCTGAGGATGTGGCAGTGATTATTGAAGGTGAACATGGGTGTATGACAGCAAGAGGGATTAAGAAACCCAATTCAAAAACCCTCACCACCACCTTAAAGGGGCGCTTCAAAACCGACACATCTTTGAGAAATACTTTATTCACTTTGTATAAATAGGGGGTTACGACCATTTTTTTAATGATCGATAATTATGATTCTTTTGTTGACAATCTGATACGCTATTTTAAAGAACTCAACCAAGAAATCATTGCTTATAAAAATGATGAGCTTACCATAGCAGATATTATAAAACTTCAGCCTGAAGGGATCATTATTTCCCCAGGTCCAAAAACACCAAAACAAGCCGGTAACTCCTTGGAAATTATCACCTATTTTAAGGGAAAGATGCCTATTTTAGGTGTTTGTTTAGGGCATCAAGCCATAGCAGATGTTTTTGGTGGTCAAATCATTCATGGGACGAGTCCGATGCATGGAAAGGTTTCGCCCTTATTTCACGACAGAAAAGGGCTTTTTTTAGGTTTAGAGCAAGGATTATTAGGGACAAGATATCATTCTTTAATCGTGGAAAAAGAATCTTTACCAGAGTGTTTAGAAATCACCTGTCAGACTCAAGAGGGTGAGATTATGGGGATCAGACATAAAGAATATCCCATTGAAGGGGTACAATTTCATCCCGAGGCGGAGTTGTCTGAGTACGGACATGCTATGTTACAGAATTTCGTGGATTTATGTAAAAGGGAGCAAAATTTGTGATTGAGCCGTTGATTGTAGAAGTGAAAACTGAGCTAAATGCCTTTGAACTCTATCAACTTCTGAGTGAGGGTAGAGAAGGTGCGTTACTAGAGAGTAATCTGAAGGATGAAAAACTAGGGCAGTATTCCTTTATAGGATGGGATCCTTTTTTAACCTTTCGGTACCAAGAGGGGTCGTATCTTCTAAATGAGCAAAGCTTTCAAGGTGAGCCATTTCAAGTTCTTAAAGAGTTAATGGCCCAATATGCTTTTAAAAATGAAACCGATTTTCCTTTTGTTGGAGGAGCAATCGGTTATTTTTCATATGATTTGGTGAGAGAGTTATATCCTTTGGAGAACGCTAAGGAGCAAATTTTAGACATACCCGCCTGTTATTTTAATTTTTATGATCAGGTAATCATCTTTGACCATATTAAGAACAAGGTTTATATCAGTGCTTTGGGCATCAGTGGATCAAAGGATGAAGCTGTTAATAAAGTAATCGGTCTGCTTGAAGCTGGTGAAGGTAATAAAACAAGTTTCAGTCCAACCCAACAAACTTTAGTATTTCATTCCCCCTTTACAAAAGAAACCTACATGGAAACTGTGGAAAAAGTCAGACAATATATTAAAAATGGGGATGTTTATATCGCGAATCTTACCCATACCTTTAGCACTCAAACACATCAAAACCCGTTTGATACCTATCAAATTTTAAGAAAAATTAATCCAGCACCCTTTAGTGGCATGCTGAATTTTAAGGATTTTTCTATACTTTCCTCCTCACCAGAACGATTTCTAAGAATTAGGCATGGGAAGGTAGAAACCAGACCTATAAAAGGGACTAGACCTCGTGGTAAAACGCCTGAGGAAGATGAACATAATAAAATGGAACTCCTTAGCAGCGAAAAAGATAAATCGGAACTTTTGATGATTGTAGACTTAGAAAGAAATGACTTGAGTAAGGTCTGTAAACCCCATTCTGTTAAGGTGACAGAGCTCTTTGAGTTAGAAACCTATGCCACAGTTTACCATCTTGTAAGTGCTGTTGAAGGGCAACTGATGGATGGGGTCAGTGGGCTAGACTGTGTCAAAGCCTGCTTTCCTGGGGGATCTATTACAGGGGCTCCAAAATTAAGAGCCATGGAAATTATTGAAGAATTAGAGCCTACCAGAAGAAATGTGTACACGGGGTGTTTGGGATTTCTTGGGTTTGATGGGGGTGTGGATTTAAACATCGTCATTCGAACCATTGTGATGAAAGACGGACAAGCATTTATGGGTGTTGGTGGTGGCATTACTTGGGAATCCGATTGTGCAGAAGAGTATCAAGAGACGCTAGATAAAGCAAAAGCACTTTTTAGAAGTTTGGAGGGACGATTATGATGATGAATAATGGAAAACTCGTAGAAGATGAAAAGATTCACTTAGATCGAGGCTTTCTATATGGACTGGGGGTTTTTGAAACCCTGTTGGTCAAAGAGGGAAAACCGATTTTTTTAAAAGCCCATATAGACCGGTTAAATAAAGGCTTGAAAACATTAAATATTGAGCAAAGCTTAAGTGAGGAAGAAGTGCGTGGACAAATTGAGACGCTGCAAGCAGAGACTTGTGCTGTAAGAATCAGCGTATCGGATCAAAATCAGGTGCTTACAACAAGACCAGTGACCTACAAAAGTGAGGATTATGAAAGTGGATTTTCCTTGAAAATTAGTGAGATCACCCGCAATCCGAAATCTCATGTGACTTATATCAAATCTTTGAACTATATTGACAATGGTCTGGAACGAGAAAGGGCTATTGAGGAAGGCTTTAATGAAGTTCTCTTTTTAAATGGTGATGGTTTTGTTGCTGAAGGCAGTACAACAAATGTTTTTTGGATGAAAGACGGTAAGCTATACACCCCAGCCATTGAATGTGGTTTATTGGAAGGTGTTATGAGGCGCTGGGTTATGTCCCAACATCCAGTGGTAGAGGGTCATTTTTCACTGGATAGCTTACTTACATGTGAGGGTGCCTTTTTGACAAATAGTTTAATGGGCATTATGAAAGTAAATCAAATAGGAGATATGGCCATTGGGCAGCATCCCATAACCCAAAAAATTCAAAGTCTTTATGCCAAGTTCTTGGAGGAATATTGCCATGAATGAACGAATCAATAAAATTCTATGTAACCCAGTGTATCAAGAACATATTGAGAAAATTGCTCAGCATGAAAAGGAACGCCTTTTTTGCAGGCATGATATGCCGCATTTTTTAGATACAGCAAGAATTGTCTATATTCTTAATCTAGAGGCGCAACTGGACTTCTTAAAAGATGTCTTATATGCGATGTCACTGCTTCATGATATTGGTAGATGGCAAGAGTATGAAACCGGTATTAAGCATGCTTTGGCGAGTGCAACCCTCTGTGAGGTCTTATTAATAGATGCAGATTTTAATGCAAAAGAAATTGAAGACATTAAAATGGCCATTCTCAATCATAGCACTGAGTTTCCGAAAGAGGTTCATGAGCTGTCAAAACTGCTCTATTTTGCTGACAAAAAGTCAAGAAGCTGTTATGCTTGTCCTATGGACTTGGCATGTGATTGGACAAAAAAGAACGAAGCCATTATATATTAAAAGGTCAGGTGGATCGAGATGCGAATTGGACAACAGGAATTTGAACTTGGAAATAGAACCTATATCATGGGTATATTAAATGTCACCCCAGATTCCTTTTCGGATGGCGGTCAATACGACCGGTTAGATTTAGCACTGCTTCAAGCTAAAAAGATGATTGAAGAAGGGGCTGATCTAATTGATATCGGTGGAGAATCCACGAGGCCAGGACACTTACTTATTTCAGAGGAAGAAGAGATACGTCGGGTGGTCCCACTTATAGAAATTTTGTCCAAGGAAATTAAGGTCCCCATATCCATCGATACGACGAAGGCTAGAGTTGCTGAGGCAGCGATTGTTGCGGGGGCAAGTCTGGTGAATGATGTTTGGGGACTTAAAAAAGATCCTGAGCTCGCTCATGTAATTGCTCGATTTGGTGTTCCCTGTTGCATCATGCATAATAGAGACAATAAAAATTATGGGCATCTGATGAAAGACTTGATGGATGATTTAGGCGAGAGTTTAAGAATTGCAGAGGATGCTGGTATTTCAAAGGATATGATTATTATTGATCCGGGTATCGGGTTTGCGAAGGAGCTCGGACATAATTTAGAGGTGATGGGGCATCTGGAAGTCTTAAAAGCTTTGGGGTATCCTGTGTTGCTTGGCACTTCTAGAAAGTCGATGATTGGGCTAACCCTCAATTTACCTGTGACGGAGCGTTTAGAAGGGACCCTAGCTACCACGGTCATTGGCATCATGAAAGGGTGCGATTTTGTTAGAGTTCATGACGTACAAGCCAATAAAAGAGCGGCAATAATGACGGACGCCATCATCAGAGGAGGAAATAAATAATGGATAAAATGATCATACAAGACTTGGAAATCTATGCCTTTCATGGGGTCAACCAAGAAGAAAAAAATATGGGTCAAAAGTTTTTGATCTCAGTTGAGCTGGATGTGGATTTATTGGAACCGGGTCAAAGTGATGACTTAACGACAACTATTAATTATGCCAAGCTCTGTCATGAGCTGGAAAATGAATTCTTAAAGCAAAAATACCACCTCATTGAGCGGGCTGCTCATAAACTTTGTGAAAGAATCCTTTTTAACTACCCACAGGTGCAAAGGCTGAAGTTAACCCTTAAGAAACCGTGGGCACCTATTGGAAAAGCAATTGATTATGCAGCGGTGCAACTTGAAAGAGGCTGGCATATCGCTTATGTTGCCTTGGGATCAAATCTGGGGGATAAGGAAAGCAACGTTAAACAGGCAATTGAAAAAATTCAACAATCCCCTTATAATCAGGTGCTCAAAACCTCTAAATGGTACGAAACTGAGCCTGTCGGGTATTTAGATCAAGATCATTTCATGAATGGAGCCATTGAGGTTAAAACACTATTAACACCAAAGGAATTGATACAATTTTTACTCCGTATTGAAAAAGAATTAGGAAGAGAACGGACAATCCCTAATGGGCCGAGAACCATTGATTTAGATGTTTTGCTCTACGACGATGAGATTACCGCTTTTGAGGAAATCATCGTACCACATCCTAGAATGCACGAGAGAGCCTTTGTGCTGATGCCGCTTAATGACATCGCACCTTACAAAATGCATCCTATATTGAGTCAAAGGATTTGCCAGTTGCTGACAAATATCAGCTAAGCGAGAAATGAGTTATGCATATAGCCAGGGTCAGGAGAGTTTGTCACTGGGACGGAGAAATTGACAACCCCCGAAGGGGATTGTCAATTTCTCCGTCCCAGTGACAAATTCTCCTGACCCTTTTTTTCTGTTTGTACGCATTTGCAACAGTAAAACAATAATTAT
>CAZJIO010000059.1:16790-24528 GCA_964546035.1 uncultured Eubacteriales bacterium
ATATAAAATATAATAGAATTAAATGCGGCAATCTGCGAGATATATTGATTATATTTCTGTAAAATGATATATTTACACTATAAAACACAGGAGGTAATGGTGTGGATGCAATAGATATCGAAATCTTAAAGTTACTCCAAAAAAATGGTCGTGTACCTATTTCAGAGATTGGCAATCAAATCAGTTTATCAGTATCCGCAGTAGGTGAGCGCATCAAAAAACTAGAACGCTCTGGTGTTATTAACCAATATACAGCGATCATCGACGGCAAGCACTTTAATAAGGAGCTCACTGCAATGATGTTTATCAGCCTTGAGAGTCCTAAATACACCGAAAATTTCCTGAAGTTTGTTGAAATAGAAAACGATATTCTAGAATGTCATTACATCGCAGGTAATTTTGATTATATGATAAAAATAGTGACAAACAATCCAGCAACTTTAGAAAAAATATTAAATAAAGTTAAAAGTGTACCAGGCATCATGAAAACCTATACCAATGTGGTACTAGCAACGGTTAAGAATAACTATTCAGTATTTCCCTCATAACAAAGCATAAAAAAGGAGTCTTTAACATGATCATCGGATTACCAAAAGAAATTAAAAACAACGAAAATAGGGTTGGATTAACACCAGGTGGCGTAAGTGTCTTAACAAAAAGAGGCCATGAGGTACTCGTAGAAAAAACCGCTGGCTTAGGCAGTGGCTTTGAGGATAGTGAATATGAAGTCGCAGGTGCAAAGCTTGTAGAAACCAATACAGAAGTATTCCAAAATGCAGAGATCATCGTTAAGGTTAAAGAACCTTTAGCAGTTGAGTACGATTTACTCAGACCAGGTCAAACCCTGTTTACATACTTACATTTAGCACCCAACAAACCTTTAACAGAAAGTTTGCTAAAAAACAAAGTCACAGCCATCGCCTATGAAACAGTAGAACTCACAAATGGCGCACTACCGCTCCTAGCACCCATGAGTGAAGTGGCTGGTAGAATGTCTGTTCAAATAGGAGCCAACCTCCTTCAAAAATACAATGGCGGCATGGGTATCCTCCTAGGCGGTGTCCCAGGCGTAAAACCAGCCGACGTTGTCATCATTGGCGGCGGTGTCGTCGGTACCAACGCAGCAAAAATGGCAGTTGGACTAGGCGCAAATGTAACCATCCTAGACATCAATACCCAAAGATTACGTTATCTAGATGACATATTCTCAGGACGCGTCAATACCTTAGTCTGTAATCCATACAACATCGCCGATGTTGTCAAAAAAGCAGATTTGCTCATAGGTGCCGTGCTAGTCACCGGCGCAAGTGCCCCAATTCTCGTCACCGAAGAAATGGTCAAAACTATGAAAAAGGGATCCGTCATCGTAGACGTAGCCATCGACCAAGGTGGTTCCATAGAAACCATCGACCGCGTCACAACTCATGATCACCCCACTTACGAAAAGCATGGCGTCCTACATTATTCCGTAGCTAACATGCCAGGTGCAGTCCCTAGAACCTCCACCTATGCCCTAGAAGCAGCCACCCTCCCTTATCTACTTGAACTCGTAGACAAAGGCATAGAAACCGCACTCCACCAAAACCCAGCCTTAATGAAAGGTCTCAACACCATTAACGGCAAACTCACCTGCAAATCAGTAGCAGAAAGCCTAAACATCCCATACCAAGAAAAAAAAAAAAAAAAAAGAGCCAAAGGGGACGTTTAATTTTGGTTCCTCATCGATATAACTCATAAAATTCATGAATAAAAAGCATACAAGGTTAAAAATAACTGTGTATGCTTTTTTGCATGAACGCAGTTTTTAAATTAATAAAAACATACCCTTGACTATCATATAAAAAAGGTGTAAAGTTATTGTGTGCATATGCACATAATGATGAGGTGGTTAAATGCCAAGACCAAGAAAATGTCGGATTGTTGGGTTTATACCTAATAATGATTGTTTTTACCCACATGTGAATAACACAGAGGAAGTGGTTTTAAGTATCGAAGAAGTAGAGGCCATTCGACTTTCCGATTACATGGAAATGGAGCAAGACAGCGCTGCTAAGAGCATGGACATTTCTCGGGGTACATTTCAAAGGATGATCCATTCAGCAAGAAATAAAATGGCAGACGCCCTGATTCATGGGAAAAGGATTAAAATTGAAGGCGGTATATATGAATTGTCACAAGGCAAAATGTGTTGCAAAAGGGACTCAATTCACTGCAAACACAAAGATTGTGACACCTGTGGAACTTGTCAAGGTAGCGAAAAAAATGAAATAATAAAAGGAGTATCATTTATGAAAATTGCAATAGCAACAGAAGGAACAGAAGTATCAGCACACTTTGGTAAATGCGAAAATTTCACCATCGTCGAAATCGAAAATTCAGAGGTAATAAGCAAAGAAGTCATTAGTACAATTGGTAATCAGCACGGACAGCTGCCAATTTTTCTGTTAACCCACGGAGCGCACACCGTTATTTCTGGTGGTATGGGAGACGGTGCCAAACAGAACCTTAAATCAAATGGCATACAATTCATCACAGGTGCAAGCGGCAGTGTAGAGGATGTTATTCTATCATTTATAGAAGGTAGTTTGAAATCAGATGATTCTGGATGTTCAGACCACGGACATGGACATGATCACGGTCATGACCACGGAGATGGTGGTTGTCACTGCGGTAACTAAGATCAAAAAAGAGCCAAAGGGGACGTTTAATTTTGGCTCGTAAGTAAATACTATCCCCTATTTAAATAAATATTTCGTTTTGTATGCTATGAGCATACCAAATCCTATGTAGAATTTGGTATGCTTTTTAATATGCCAAAATAAGGGGGATTATAGAGCAATGTCAAGAGAAAAAAGAATTAAGAGTTCAACTGGATTTTACCACATTATGTTAAAAGGAATTGACGATAGAAATATTTTTCTAGACGATCACGATAGGAATACCTTTATTTGCGTAATGGTTTCTGCAAAAGATGTAGGCGATTTTGAAATTATTTGTTACAGTCTTATGAATAATCACGTACATATGCTGATAAAAGAAGGAGAACAAATTGGTCAGAGCATCAAAAGAATTGCTGTAAGATATAGTAGATATTACAATAAGAAATATGAAAGAAAAGGTCATTTACTTAATAATAGGTATAGAAGTGAAGCGATTGAAGAGGAGTCTTATCTACTAAATGTTTTTCATTATATACATCAGAACCCAATAAAAGCTGGGATAGTGGGAGAATTAGCAGCTTATAAATGGACGAGTTATCATGATTATATTTCATTTCACGAAGATAAAAAGACATGGGTTGATACATACTTAATGGAAAATTATTTTAGTGACATAAATGATTTTAAAACAAAAAGTACGCATTTAAATGAAAAATTAGTCATACATACAAAAATCCATGGTAGACTTGATGACGATCAACTCTATTTATTAATCAAAGAAAGTATGGGGGCATTTAATTTAAATCAGGCGTCTAAAATAGAACGGTCACAAATATTAAGAAAGATCAAGTTAGAAACAGGGGGTAGTAATCGACAATTATCTCGAGTATTAGGAATTGGACGGAAAATAATTGACGTGGCTTGTCAAAAAGGAAAATAAAAAAAGAGCCAAAATTAAACGTCCCCTTTGGCTCTTTTTGCTCTTATGTGGTTTTTATGCGATGACTTCTTCTATAATGCTTTTTGGCATTAAATGTCGTTTTATCTCTACTGTGATGAAAAAGGTAGTGACTAGTGCTGAAATAAAATCAGCTAAGGGCACTGCAAAAAATATGCCTAGTAGTCCAAACTGGGAGGATAGAATGAGTATGGCTGGAATAAGTATGATTACTTGTCGGACTAGTGTCAAAAAGGTAGCGAAATTAGCCTTTCCAATGGCTTGGAAATAACTGGAACAAATGATTTGAAAGCCAATGATAGGCAGCATCAGAAGAATAGCCCTAAGAGCATTGACAGCCAATTTGATTAACTCAGGGTCACGGTTGAAAAGTGAGACCCAGAAAGTTGGAAAGGATTGAATCAGTATGAAACCAACTACTGAGATAACCGTTGCGGATAAAACACCTAACTTTAAAGCTTCTCTCACTCGGTCCAATTTTTTTGCTCCGTAATTAAAGCCGATAATGGGTTGAACGCCTTGATTGATACCAAGAATTGGCATGATCAATAGCATCTGAAGGCTTGAAACAATGCCCATAGCAGATATAGCAATATCGCCTCCCAGTTGACTTAAACGTACATTTAACAGAATATTGACAAAGGTATTAGCAACCTGCATGAGGAAAGAGGGTAAGCCAATGGACATAATTTTGAAAAGGAGTACGAGCTCTATTCGTAAGTTCTTAAGAAATACTTTCATATGACTCTTTCCAGATAGGAAATAATGTAGCGTCCACATTAAAGAAATCAGTTGAGATAGAATGGTTGCAAATGCAGCGCCGGAGATGCCCCATTTAAATACAAATATAAATAATGGATCCAGTACGACATTGATCAGGGCACCAATAATCATTGTTGCCATAGCAATTTTGGGACGTCCATCCACACGAATAAAATTGTTTAAGCACATGGTTAAGGAACTAAAGGTGGCACCTACTAAAATAATCCTTAAATAACTCACTGCATAAGGTAAAATTTCATCACTCGCACCAAACAAGGTCAAGAGTGGTTTGATGAAGATAAAGGAGCTGACAGCAAAAACAAAAGAAAGTAGAATAATTCCGGATATTGCATTACCAAGAATGTGATCAGCTTCAGTTTTTTTACCTTCTCCAAGACGTAGAGCTGCTAAAGAGCCTCCACCAATTCCAATCAGCATGCCTAAAGCCATCATGAAAATCATAATAGGCATACCTATTGTAATACCTGCAATCCCATCCTTACCAATATCCGCCGCATTTCCTATGAAAATTCTGTCGACAACATTATAAAGTGCAGTTACCAGCATGCCGATGATCGCTGGAATTGAAAACGTAAAAAGCAGCTTAGATATTTTTTCTTCCCCGAGTAATTTAGCTCTGTTCATTGATTTTCTCCTTGTTTAAATGATTTACTTTGCGGATTTTGATGGTTATTTCCTCTAAATGATGGGATAGTTCTGAGATGACTTCAGGCGTCATATCTTCTGTGATTAAAGTGTTCCAAGCGTCTAGAACAGTATAAATCTTTTCCCTTAAGGCTGAACCCGTTTCGGTGATAAAAACACGTTTAATGCGTTTATCAATGAGATCCACCCTTCTTGTGACGAAATGTTTTTCTTCTAAAGCCTTAATGGCACGGGCAGTAGATGCCTTGTCTACATACAAACGACAAGATAGATTATCTTGGCTTAAACCATCTTCATGGTAAAGTGCGAGTAAAAAAACGAACTCAGAAGAGCTAACACCCTCGCTTTTTAAATGTTGATTAAAGTACACTTGAAATTGTCGATAAAGTATTGAAATCCATTTGTTCACAAGAACAGGCGTGTTAGATGAATGGTTTTGTTCTAACATAGGTCCTCCTGGTTAGCTTTTTTTTGACAGATACATTGAAAAAATATTATATCTCAACATTAGTTGATATGTCAACTAAAATAAAGGCGATTATTTTAGCAAATAAAAAGGTCATTTGGAATTCATTGACTATATAAATGACTTTTGATAAAATTAATGAAAATTAGTATGCGGCATAAAAGGGGTACTTCATGAATAAAACAAAAATTCTTAAAAAATTCAGTTGTTTCTTGGTTTTAATGACCATCCTTCTATCTTTTACCTCGAATGTACTAAACGCCAAAGAGGAAACAAATGAGGCTATCATTCGATTAACCAAAGAAGCAGCAATTTTAAAAGCGAGTGAAAGAAGCAGCTTAGTTAGGGGACTCAAAAGTAATTTACGAAATATCAGTTATAGCTACAATAAAATGACTGAAGATCTAAGAATGCTCAATTCGTTGTATGATTTAATGCCGAGATATAAAGCGCTATTTGTAAAAAATGAGAAGACCCTAATGCGTGTGGATTATTATAGGTATCTGGTCTTGAAAACTAAGGCACCCATCGATCAGGCGAGACTGGTTGTAATCAACCAAGCGTTATCAACTTTAGAAGCCCTTGCAGATCCCACTGTGGAAGAGGTTAATGAAATCGTTGATCTCACGGCGGAGAAGGGTTTAATTGTTACAAGAGCCTCTCAATTAGCTACCTTGGAACCTACCATAACTTTAGCTGACTTGCAAAACACACAACTGCTTTCATTAAATGAATTCGCAGAATTTAATGCCATTACAGAGATGTTTTCATTATTAGGTATCCATTTACCACTAACTAGTTCCCAGGAATACGACATCTTTATATATCCTCTCCAAATTGTACCGATGACTTTCGCCACTAACATAGAAACTACTCGCATCGCACTGGATACGGAAAAAGAGCGATTAAAGATAAATACAAGCCATACATACAATTCTTTATTAATACTCCATAGCGCCTCAAAACAGCAATTATCCCAAGTTCAGCTCTTAGAAAAGGACAAGCAGTCGATGGCTCGCAAATATGAATTGGGTTTAGCAGCTGCATACGATGCCAAGCAAGCTCAATATGACTACGAAATAGCCCTTTTAGAAATGAAGAAAATGGACCGAGATATCGATACCCAAGAGATGGCCTTCAAGAAGATGTTAGGACTTGAGCTGAATAAAGAACTTGAGTTGGTAGATGACTATAAGACGGTTACGGCCTTCAACCCAATAGAAACCTATATAGAAAGTGCTTTGAAAAACAGAAATGAAATCAAAACAGCTCAAATCTCAGTTAAAGAAAAAAAGAATGAGAGAGATTATGCAAATATTTATCTTTCATCAGCATCGGATCCTTACAAGATCATTGAAGCAAAATATCAAGAAAGTGAATTGACCCTACAACAACGTCAACAATCCATTGAAATGGAAATAAGAAATGCCTTTGCAGATGTACAGAATAAGCAAGCAGTCATGAAATTGAGGCAAAAAGAATTTCAAGGTAAAAATACAATTTATTTAAGTGCTCAGCGGTATTTAGCCCTAGGCTATATATCAGAGCACACAGTGAATGGATATGAAAGTGGCCTCCATTTAAGCGAACAAGCCTATTTATCAGCACAGAAAAGTTATTATGAGGCGGTGTCTGCCATTAAAGCAGCAAGTGGCATTGGACCAGCTTACAATATAAATGGAGGTTTATACAATTGAAAAACAGAAAATTTGCAATTAGTTTTTTTATAACTATTCTAGTAACCTTTACGCTCATTTCTCCAATTTTTGGTATCAACAAAGTGGTCCTTCCTTTAGATGTGGTCAGCATTCAGAAAGCGATTATTGAAAACAATTTAGATCTAAAGAAAATGAAAATCGCAGTAGATAGCGCCACACATCAGTATTATATGGCTAAGTCAGGTGAAATCACCTCTGGCAGTAATACCATTGAAACACAAAAAAGAGTTGCCAATTATTATGTAGATGAAGCAACGATGAATTTAGATTACGCCAAATGGCAATCAGCTGAAAAGCAGCAAAGTCTGTTGCTCCAAGGGGAACAGATTTATTGGGATATCGTGTTAATCAATGAAGAAATTCTGATGCAACAGGCTAAAATAAACAGAATGAAAGATAGCATTAAAAAGACTCAAATTAAAGTCAATACAGGACATGCCCTTGGGTCTCTTCTTGCAAGCGTGTTCCTCAAGCTGGAGCGGCGAAAGCTTCTCGCGGCCGGCCTGGC
>CAZJIO010000060.1:0-700 GCA_964546035.1 uncultured Eubacteriales bacterium
TGAAACAATCCCTGCCTGACTTAATACCTTTAAATGTTTTGAAATACAAGCTTCGGTCAGCTTTAAATCTTGGGCCAAATACTGAGTTGATTGGGGTCTCCTATAAAGGTGCTTTATGATCTTAAGCCTTGTTTCATCTGCAATACCTTTATACACATTTAAGGTGTCCACAGGAAGCTGATTTTGATCATAAATCGTAATGTGAGTCGGCGAAATTAAGTGAAGAAACCCTGACCCCTTATCAATGCCCATTAATAAATGGGGATTAAAATAGCTATCCACATCAATGATCACACATTTGAGTTCATCTTTATTCGCCTCGAAAACCTTATATTTATGAAAATTAATCTTCTCATCCGTCACCTCAATCCGAGGATGTAAAGAATCGATGTACTCAAATAATCCAACTTTTTGGCAAGTTTCAAAGGCTTTTTTCAGATGCCTAATCAGTAGTGGTTCTGCAAAGCTGAGATCTGAGGCGTAGTAGTTAAAATAGTACTCTCGAAAAAACTGGAGACAATTATTTCTAAAAAGAGCATCATCTGCCTTTGGAAGAGTTTCAGGTCTTGCCTTACCATTCATGATTTCAAGCATAAAGGCGTCTAACGCCATGGCTTTTATAGAGGCTAGAACTTCTGAAATACTCAGATTCCAAAGTTCTTCTCTCTCAATAATTCCAAGAAACCCTAAAAAATCATCG
>CAZJIO010000060.1:710-4389 GCA_964546035.1 uncultured Eubacteriales bacterium
AACACTGGCAAGAAAATGGATGGTCTTTATCATTTCATGAGGTAATTTTACCATCATTCTCTCTGCCCAAACCATCCGAGAGGTATGATGGGTAGGTTTTGCCAGTACATGCAAACTCCCCATCATTTCATGAAAGGGTGCATAACGAAAATGTACTTGGATATCAGTGTATGTATAGGATAAAACCATGGAGAACCTCCTGTTTTTAGACTCCAATCATTATACCATAAAGAGCTAAAACAGTGTGGCACTTCCATGGATTTTGGCGTTGCGCTCGCTCAATATCGCAATAAAATGCGCAGCGATCAGTAGAAGACCACTGATGAGAAGACTCCAACCAATTTCAAATCTAAGGTCATAAATAGAGGCGCCTTTCATTAAAAAACCTCTCAGCACAGTTATCACATAGGTCAGAGGTAAACCACCTCCAATCACTTTTGCCCAAAGGGGCATAAACTCAAACGGTATCTTTGCGCCCGTAAACATCTGTACGGGATCCTGGAAGATGGTATATAAAAAGCCACTATCCCTTGAAGATAGAAAAAGGCTATGCAAAAATACCCCCCAACACGTCGCGGTCACAAAAAGGAGCAGAAGACTGAGAGCAAAAGTGGCAATAGAAAAGGTAATACTCTCTGGAAATAAGAGAAGTGTCCCTATGGCGAAAATAATGATAATCCACATACTACCAAACAAGGACGCCATGCTATTGCCTAACAAAACGGCCATTCTGCTAGCAGGGGATAAATAAAGCAACTCAAGAGCACCAGAAATTCTTAAACTATTAGAAGATTGCCAAGCCGATTGTATAAACGTATAAAAGCACATCATGGCGATGAAGCCAATCAATAAAAAAACATAGATATCGCCCTCGGAGTTCAAACCAACCCTTTTTAACAAAGTCATCCTAGAAAATGGCTTATACGAATAATAAGTGGTGATAAATCCAATGATTGGCCAAATGGCAAGAGATAAGTAAATGGATTTCTTGAAAAAATAATCTTTATGTTGAAGACGCATACTGGCAAGCAATACCCTTATAAACCCCATTACTAGACCTCCTTCATTTGACTAGAAATATTTAAAATGGCCTCTTCCAAGGTTGCATTCTGGTCCGTGGTATGAAGTGCAACGATGGAAGAAGGTGTTCCTTGTTTGATGAGTTCCCCTTTATTGAGAATGTAAATCGTGTCACAAAGCTCTTCAACCTCTTGCATATAGTGGGTTGTGAGCACTATCCCTTTGTTCTGAGTATGTGCAAGGGTGTCAAAAAAAGCTCGCATTTCTTTTGCAATAGGGACATCTAAACCAAGGGTGGGTTCATCAAGAAAAATATAATCTGGATCATTAATTAACCCACGGGCTATTTGAAGACGTTGTTTCATCCCTTTTGAATATTTTTCTACGGGTATGTGGGCCTTTTCAGTGAGACCTGTGAGTTCTAACAGCTCCTCAATTCTTAACTTTAAGGCTTTTCCATGTAAGCCATAAAGATTTCCAAAATAAGTAAGATTTTCAATGGCAGTTAAGCGCCAATAGATCATTCTTTCGCCACCGGCAATCATATTCACATTTCTCTTAACTTCTGTTTCATGCTTTTTGAGTGGGATCCCATCATAAAGTATTTCTCCCGATGTTGGTTCTAAAAGTGTCGCAAGCATTTTGATGGTAGTGGTTTTACCTGCGCCATTAATGCCTAACAGACCCACAATTGACCCTTTAGGTATTTGCATGGTCAAGTTGTTGACCGCTGTTATTTTTTCTTTGCCTTTATAGACTTTTGTTAAGTTGTTGACTTGAATCATAATTTTATTTTCTCCTATCCATCAATGTGTTCTAGGGCGATTTTTTCAACCCTGCTTAATAATAAAAACCCAATGCTACAATAGACAATACCCTCAACAACGAGGAAAATGACTGCCTTAGGATCGTCTAGAATCGTTTGTCCTGACAATAAAATGCCTCGAAGCAGGTTAACGGAATGCGTAACGGGAATGAGGTTGCCAATGGTAACAATGAATTTTGGTAGGTATTCTACTGGAAAATTAATACCGCATATGAGGAAGATGATGGTAAATAAAGTATTTTGAGAAATATAAGTGTCCCTGGTATAGAGCATAACATTGGCGAGCAAAAGAGATAAACCAAGAAAGGAAAACAGCGTCAATAACAACGTAATCAGAAAAGATAACCCATGAAAGCTCTGAAATTGCACATGAAATAACAACAAGATGGGAAGAGAGAAGAGCAGTTCCCAGGCATTATGTAAGGTTTGTGCACACATATAGGCTAGAAAATAAAGACCGCGATGATAGGGTGCCATCATAACGCTTTCTAAAGTGCCCATGCGCCGTTCAGTAATGAGACTGCGGCTAACATTGAGTAAGGTATTGACGGTAAACGTGTAAACCATCACCCCAATAAGGATGTAACCCATATAATTACTGGTATTAGCAAAGTGCACAAAGGATGTATCGACTTGAGATGAAAAAAGACCACGGTACATCATGTCAGCAAACAAAACGGTAAAGAAGACACTCATCAAATGACCAATAAAGAAGCTTTTTGGATAAGCCCGTAGCAGTGTGATAAAGTATTTGTAGATATTGGCTTTAAAAACTAGAATATTCATAGAACCTCCTTTAGAAAATACCAGACTGCAATTTGATTAACTACAGGGCTAATCAGACCGCAACTTTGGTTTTGGTGAATGAATTATAGCAGGAAGTTTAGACATGTCAAGTGGTTTTTATGGTACAATAGAAATAATAATTAAGATAAAAATAAGGGAGAGACAAATGAACGAGACAAATAAACTAAAGGATTTAAACGATGCATTACAAAAGTTAATGGAAGTTATTCAAGAAGGGAAGATTTGCAACAACCAGCTCAGAAAGTCCAAGGACTCATTATCTGCGCTTCAAAAACAATTCGATACTCTGAAAGTGCAATTAGAAAAAGAAGAGAAGGATGTGGAAAAGCTTCAATCCATCTCCTTCACAAACCTTTTTCACAGTATAATCAATGACAAACCTGAGAAGATTTCCAAGGAAGAGCAAGAGGTTCTTGCTGTTAAAGTACAAATAGATAGTCTGAAATATGAAATCACATCTATGGAAGAGCGCATTCAGGTTCTGAAAGGTCAGCTTTTACAATCTGCTGGCGCAGAAAGCCAGTATGAGGAATTATTTGAGCAAAAGAAAGAATATATTCAGAGAGCAATGCCAGATCAATGGCAGCAAATAGAAAAAAATACCCTTCAGATACAAGCGATCATGCTTAAGCAGAAGGAAATGAGAGAGGCTTCAACGGCAGGAAACTCAGTAATGAGTGGTATTGTAGGTATTCTTGATTCTTTAAATTCAGCAGCGGGATGGGGAACCTACGATATGCTAGGTGGCGGATTGCTGTCAACGATGATCAAAAGAGATCACATGAGCAACGCTCAAGATCAAATTCATCGATTGAAAGTTGAGCTAACAACCTTTAAACAAGAATTGAGTGATGTGGGTACGGGACTTGATATCAACCTAGGAATTGACGATTTTCTTGGCTTTGCAGACTGGTTTTTTGATGGATTTTTCGTAGATCTTGCCGTACAGTCTAAGATCAATGATGCAAGAGATCAAATATCAGACTTGAAATCCAGAGTAGATAGAATCAACAGCGGCATTAAGTA